>CALIJD010000173.1 GCA_938017885.1 uncultured Granulicatella sp. | reverse complement strand
CCTTCTGGAGCTTCTACGTCTCCATACTGGATCCCTACTAGTTCATCATATAAACGTCTTGTTACTGGTCCAACTTCTGTTTCTGAATAGAACACATGGAAGTCATCCCCATTTTGAATTCCACCAACCGGAGAAATAACTGCAGCTGTACCGCAGGCTCCTGCTTCAGCAAAAATATCTAATTGATCGACATACACATCTGCTTCTTTTACAGTCATTCCTAAACGGTGTTCTGCTAACCATAGTAATGAATATTTCGTAATACTTGGTAAGATGGATGGAGAGTAAGGGGTGATAAATTGATTATCTTTTGTAATTCCGAAGAAGTTTGCAGCTCCTACCTCTTCAATTTTTGTATGTGTCAACGGATCAAGGTAAATACAGTCACTGAAATGACGTTCTTTAGCTTCTTTACCAGGAAGTAAGCTTGCCGCATAGTTCCCTCCGACTTTAGCAGCCCCTGTACCTACGTGTGCTGCACGGTCGTATTCAGAAACGATGAAGTTTGTTGGAGTTAATCCACCTTTAAAGTATGCTCCTACTGGCATTACAAAGATTGAGAAAATATATTCCGTTGCTGGACGAACCGCTACATTGTTTCCAACCCCAATCATGAACGGACGGATATATAAACTTCCTCCAGTTCCGTAAGGTGGTAGCCATTGTTCGTTTGCCTTCACCACTTTTTTCACAGCTTCTACAAAGCGTTCTTCAGGGAATTCTGGCATGAGTAATCGACGACAAGAACGTGCCATACGAGCCGCATTTTGATCCACACGGAATAAGTTGATGCTACCATCTTTACAACGGTATGCTTTTAACCCTTCAAAACATTGTTGTCCATAGTGAAGTGCTGTCGCTGCTTCATCTACTTTTAATACATTATCTTCAATCAATGCGCCTTCATCCCACTGTCCATCTTTGTAATAACTGATGAAGCGTAAGTCTGTCTTAATATAATCGAATCCTAAATTATTCCAATCTAAATTTACTGTATTTGTCATATTGACCCCTTCTTTCCTAAATTACTCGACTACTTTATATTCTCCGGTGAGACTATCCATCTCCTCTAGTTTATGGTCTTTAGCATGATATCTAAAAAATCCATAAATTGACGTCGAAGAACGTTCCTCATGTCGAATTTGTAAATCGATGGTATCACTTGTTTGAGCTTGAATAAGAATATCATAATTCTCATCTAGAATAATTTTTTTTCTTTTTTCAATCTCTGCAATCGCTTGTTTCGCTAGTGTATTTCCACTTTTTTGTTCTACTGTAGTTTTTTGTTCTACAGTAGTAGTTTCAACTTTAGAAGAATCTGTTGTATCTGGAGATTTTGTCGTATTTTCTACTTTTTCTCCTTTGGACTCTGTTGTTGAAGACTGATTATTGGAAATTTGAACTCCCGGAGCAGAATTATCTGCTGTTTGTCCTGACCTATGTGAACATGCTATTAATGTTAATCCCAAAAATGTAAATACTAGTCCTTTTATGATATTTTTGCTCATTCATACACCACCTTTCACATTTTTATTATTCTATCATAATTTTTCTGAAAAGTATTTCATTTCACATTATTGTAATTATATTGAAAAACAGACTATTTTATACTTTATAAATGGAACTCTTTTGCCGAAAAAAAGGTCCTATCATCGAATAAATGATGATAGGACCTTTCCCGTGAATATTATTGTTTTTCTTTAATTTCTTCCACGTAATTATAGACCATATGTCCTGCTTGTCCGCCATCTCCAACTGCTGTTGTGATTTGACGCAATGTTTTTTGACGAACATCGCCGACTGCAAAGATACCAGGAATAGAAGTTTCCATTTTCTCATTTGTCACAATCCAACCTTCTGCATCTGTGATATTTAAGTCTTTAAATGGATCTGAAACTGGTAAAAGTCCCACATAGATAAAGACACCATCCGCATCATGAGTAGTTACTTCGCCTGTATTTACATCTTTTACGCGAACGCCTGTGATTTTAGAACCGTCTCCTACGAATTCTTCAACGGTTGAATTCCATAAAAAGTCGATTTTTTCATTGGCGAATGCACGGTCTTGCAATACTTTTTGTGCACGTAATTGATCGCGACGGTGAACGATAGTCACGCTTTTTCCGAATTGTGTTAAATACGTTCCTTCTTCAACCGCTGAGTCTCCTCCACCAATCACGAAGATTTTCTTATCTTTGAAGAATGCTCCATCACATACCGCACAGTAAGAAACACCACGTCCGGCATATTCTTCTTCACCAGGAACTTCTAATTTACGGTGATAGGAACCAGTCGCAATGACAACTGCGTAGGCATAGTATGTTTTCTTGCCTGCAGTAATGACTTTAAGGTCGCCCTCTAATTCGATTTTTGACACTTGGCCATAAGCATATTCTGCGCCGAATTGCATTGCACCTTTATACATATTGTCCGCTAATTCTGGCCCAGAAATTGTAGGGAAACCAGGATAGTTTTCTACATCTGAAGTATTTAATAATTCTCCTCCAGGAACGCCTTTTTCTAAGATTAACGTTTTTAAATTCGCACGAGAAGTGTAAAGTGCCGCTGTCATCCCACCAGGGCCACTTCCGATAATGATTACATCATAAATTGTTCTTTCTTCCATCAGAGATTCTCCTTTTGTATAAACTAAGAGCGCTGAGACATAGTCCAACGCTCTCCTTCCATTTCAGTTTAAAATACGAACATCAATTGGGCAACTTTATTGCTCACTAGCATTTCCTTCTAGTTTCTTTCCTAATGCGATTACGTATTCTTTTAAGCTATCTTTGATTTCTGGATGTTCCAATCCGAATTCAATACTCGTCTTCATGAATCCAAACTTATCCCCCACATCAAAGCGTTCGCCTTTAAATTGCTTAGCAAACACTCTTTGGGTTAAGTTCAATGTATCAATGGCATCTGTTAGTTGAACTTCTCCGCCTGCACCAGGTTCTTGCTTTTCTAAAATCTCAAAAATTTCTGGTGTTAATAAGTAACGACCGATAATCGCTAAGTTACTTGGCGCTTCTTCTGGTTTTGGTTTTTCAACGAAACGACGTACATTGAATAATCCATCTTCTACTTGACTTTCAGGATCGATAATTCCATATTTATACGTTTCTTCATGAGGCACTTCCATGACGGCAATATTTGAAGCATGGGTTCTTTCATATCCTTCAATCAATTGTTTCGTTAAAGGAACTTCATCACGCATAATATCGTCTCCAAGCATGATAACAAATGGTTCTCCACCAACAAAGGCTTTTGCTTGAAGTACCGCATCTCCTAATCCTTTTGGATACGATTGACGAACAAAGTACAAGTTAATTCCTGTTGTTTCTTGAACGAGTTCTAATAACTCTTTCTTTCCTTTGGCTTCAAGGTTTGACTCTAATTCGATGTTTGAGTCAAAATGATCTTCAATGGGACGTTTGCTCTTACCAGTAACAATTAAAATATCTTCAATTCCTGATGCTAGAGCTTCCTCTACAATATATTGAATCGTAGGTTTATCCACGATTGGTAACATTTCCTTTGCCATCGCTTTAGTTGCTGGCAGGAAACGAGTTCCGAGTCCTGCAGCAGGGATGACTGCTTTTCTCACTTTTTGCATCTGTTTGTCCTCCGATCAGATTATTGGTGTTCTTTGATGGATGCTTCTGATTTATATTCACGCCCCATTAGGCATTGAATTTCTTTGCGAACATCATGTCCGTTATATAACACATTATAAACGGCGGTAGTAATTGGCATTTCAATATTTTTTTCTTTTGCCAATGCATACACTGCTTTACAAGTTTCTACCCCCTCAACAACCATTCCCATATTTTCTAGAATCGTTGGAAGTGGAATTCCTTTCCCAATTTGATCCCCACATCTCCAGTTACGAGAGTGAATACTCGTACAAGTGACAATTAAATCTCCTACCCCACTAAGTCCAATAAAAGTCAGCGGATCTGCTCCAAAAGCAACTCCAAGACGACTGATCTCTGTTAATCCTCTTGTCATCAAGGCCGCTTTTGCATTATCCCCATAGCCTAGACCATGAAGAGCCCCTGCTCCAACCGCAATCACGTTTTTAAGTGCAGCTCCCATTTCAACCCCAACGCAATCGGTATTCGTATATACTCGGAAAAATGAATTGCTAAATAGTTTTTGCACATATTTGGCAGACTCTATATTTTCACACGCAGCAGTAATCGTCGTAATATCGCGTCTAGAAACTTCTTCCGCATGACTTGGCCCAGATAAAACTACGATATCCTCATAGCGATCACGATCCAATTCTTCTGCTAAAATTTCTGAAATACGTTTATAGGTTTCCTGCTCCAGCCCTTTACTTGCATGAATGATCATCGGTTTATTCTTGAGCAGGTCATTTAATTGCTTAGCCACAATACGAATCGCTTTTGTTGGAAGTACGAATAAAATCGCATCCACATCTTTTACCGCTTCTGCTAAATCTAAGTAACCTCGAATCGAAGGATCTAAGAAAACCCCAGGTAAGAAATGTTCATTCGTATGGCGCTCATTAATTTCTTTAATTTGAGCTTCATTATTTCCCCAAAGTCGAGCTTCATGTTGGTTTTCTGCTAAAACCATCGCTAATGCAGTCCCCCATGAACCAGCTCCTAAAATGGCGATTTTTTTCATATCAAAACTCCTTTACACTTTTCCGAACAATATTGGAGATTGTGGATTATCGATAGAGACATAATCCGGAACCGCTGGAACTCGACGTCTTCTTACAATAATCAGACCAATTCCTAATAGGAATAATACGATTGAAACCAGTTGAGAAATTCTGATGACGTTAAACATCCAGAGGCTATCTGTACGCATTCCTTCGATGAAAAAACGACCAAATGAATACCAAATTAAATAGCCAGCCGCTATTTCTCCTACTTTTACCCCTTTACGTCTACGAAGGTAGAATAAAATAAGAACTCCGACAAATGACCAAAGCGATTCATATAAGAACGTTGGTTGATAATAAGCTCCATTGATATTCATCTGTTCAATGATGAAATTTGGTAAATGCAATCCTTCTAAGAAAGCACGGGTTGTAACCTCGCCATGAGCCTCTTGATTCGTGAAGTTCCCCCAGCGACCAATTGACTGAGCCAGCAATACAACAGGAGCCAAAATATCAAGAAGTAATGCAAAAGAAACTTTCTCTTTTTTAGCAAACCAATAGACTGTTGCTGCCCCTGCAATGACTCCCCCGTAAATTGCGATACCACCATGCCAAATTTGAATAATTTCTGCTGGATTTGCTAAATAATATTGCCATTCAAAAAGAATGTAATACAATCTTGCTCCAACAAATCCGAGAGGGACTGCCCAGAATACCAAATCAATAATAAAATCTTTGCGATACCCTTTTCTGGTAGCTTCCCTATCTGCTAAAGTCGTTGCCAAATAGATTCCAAAGGCAATAATAATTCCATACCATCGTACTTGTAATCCTCCAATTTCAAAAGCAATTGGATTAATGGTCAAAGCCATTTCTAATACATTCATTTACTGTTTACTCCTAAACCTCTTTATTTTCTTCAATCAATTTAGACAATCGATTGGTAAAGTTTTCTGTAGCATCAAAGCCCATTTTTTTAGCGCGGAAGTTCATACAGGCTACTTCAAGAATAATCGATACATTTCGACCTGTCTTCACCGGAATACGAATTTTAGGAATTTCAACTCCTAAAATTTCGACATTTTCCATATTTCCACCTAATCGATCATATCTCTTTTCAGGCGTCCAATTTTCAAGATGAACGACTAAGTCTACTTGTTTAGAATCTAAAATGGCTCCTGCACCAAATAAAGTCATCACATCGACAATCCCGACACCACGAATTTCAATCAAGTTATTTAAAATCTCTGGTGCTTCCCCGATTAAGGTTAATTCATCGTAGTGATACAGTTCTACACGGTCATCCGCAACAAGGCGGTGTCCCTTTTGAACTAATTCTAAAGCCGTTTCTGATTTACCGACTCCACTTTCACCTGTGATAAGTAATCCAATTCCAAATACATCGAGCAATACCCCATGCATTGAGAAACGTTCAGCTAGTCTACCTTCTAAGAAATTTGTCACACTACTAGAAACCTGAGTCGTTTTAGAAGAAGCTTGTAAAATAGGAATTTGTGCTTTTTCTGCTGCTTCAATAAGCTCTTTTGGCGGTTCTAATTTACGAGAGATAATAAAGCATGGCGTATCTGGAGTACATAGGAGCTCCATTACTTCATATCTCGCTTGCGCATCCATCTCCTGCGCAAAAGACGTTTCAGTTCGTCCTAATAATTGAATTCTCTCCGATGGATAAAAATTAAAATAGCCAGCTAATTCTAATCCCGGTCTTGAAATTTCACTTGTAACAATTGGTCGATCTAAGTATTCTTCTCCATAGATTGGTTTTAAGTGAATATTTTTGATTAACTCTTTAACCGTAACAGGTTTCATAACATCCCTCTTTTCTTCATTCTTTTCTACTATACCATATTTTAGCGCTTTCTTGTACGGTTTTAGATTTAATTAAACAATTCTTCCTTCTATCTTCAATTCAATAATCATTAAAATTAAAAACAAACTTTTTGCTATTTCCATGCATTTCTATATAATAAATTTCAGTTTCATAGTTTTTTTCATATCAAAAATATTGCCGTGATTATAACAAAAAAGCCCTCTAAAAAAACACAAATAAAAAGGCAGGAATACCTGCCTTTGACATTAAATTATTGGGGGAGTTTATTTTAAGCTACCCACCATATCTTCTGGACGAACCCATTTATCGAAATCTTCGGCTGAAACTAAGCCTAAGTTAATCGCTTCTTCACGTAGGGTTGTACCGTTTTTGTGTGCCGTTTTCGCAATTTTCGCTGCATTTTCGTAACCGATATGGGTATTAAGTGCGGTGACTAACATCAATGAATTTTCCAATTGTTGTTTAATGCGTGGGTAGTTTGGTTGAATACCGGTTGCGCAGTGCTCATCAAATGATACGCAAGCATCACCCAATAATTGTGCAGATTGTAAGAAATTCGCCACCATGACAGGGTTAAATACGTTTAATTGGAAGTGACCTTGTGAGCCAACGAAAGAGATAGTGGTATCGTTACCGAATACTTGTGCACATACCATAGTTAATGCTTCACATTGAGTTGGGTTCACTTTACCCGGCATGATTGAAGAACCTGGTTCATTTTCAGGAATTAAGATTTCACCGATACCAGAACGTGGGCCTGATGCTAATAAACGAATGTCGTTTGCAATTTTGAATAAGCTCATCGCTAATTGTTTAATTGCACCATGTGTTTCAACGATCGCATCGTGTGCAGCTAGCGCTTCAAATTTGTTTTCAGCAGTCACAAATGGTAAGCCAGTGAATTTTGCAATGTAATCCGCTACTTTCACATCATAGCCTTTTGGTGTGTTCAAACCAGTACCCACAGCAGTACCACCAAGTGCTAATTGGCTTAAGTGTGGAAGGGTATTTCTCAGTGCACGTAAACCGAAATCTAGTTGTGCCGCATAAGCAGAGAATTCTTGACCTAATGTTAATGGGGTTGCATCCATTAAGTGAGTACGGCCAATTTTTACCACATCTTTAAATTCTGCTGATTTTTTAGCAAAAGTTTTTTGTAAACGTTCTACACAAGGAATGGTGTGTTCAACCACTTTTTTGTATGCCGCAATGTGCATTGCAGTTGGGAAAGTATCATTTGAAGATTGGGATTTGTTCACATCATCATTTGGATGAATGAATGATTTTTCACCTAATTTACCACCATGTAAAACGTGAGCACGGTTAGCCACAACTTCGTTCACGTTCATGTTTGATTGTGTACCTGAACCGGTTTGCCAAATAACTAATGGGAATTGGTCGTCTAATTTTCCTGCAAGGATTTCATCACAGGCGGTTGCGATTAAATCACGTTTTTCTGCAGGTAATACACCTAAATCGCAGTTTGCGAAAGCAGCGGCTTTTTTCAAATAACCGAAAGCTTCAATAATTTCGTGCGGCATAGAGGCAGCCGGACCAATTTTGAAGTTGTTACGGGAACGTTCGGTTTGTGCTGCCCAGTATTTATCTGCAGGAACTTGAACTTCGCCCATAGTGTCTTTTTCAATACGAAATGCCATGTGATACTCCTATCATCAAAAATAAAAACAAATCTTGAGAATTCTAACACCTACGAGTTATGAATGGAATGTAACAGAAGGGTAAAAAGTCACTTTTGTGATGTAGATCATAAAAGTGCGGTAAAAAATTTCCGTGTTTTTTCTATTTGCGTTAATCACCTTGTTGATGATTTATTTTTTAGTGCTTTTTTGATAAAATCCGCCAGTTTACAAAACGATAAATGGAGAAGTCGCAATCATGGCAAAAAACGCACAATTTTATCTCTTAAATCCAGAAAAGAAGATAACAGTTGAGCAACTTGCCTGTGATCTTGCCGCTCAAGCGTGGCGTTTAGGCAAGCGAGTTTTAATCGCGTGCGAAACAGAAGAGCAAGCATTTTTAATTGATGAAGCATTATGGCAACGGGATCCAAATGAGTTTGTTCCTCATAATCTTTCAGGCGAAGCAACACAATATGCACCGCCAATTGAGATTAGTTGGAAAGGCAAACGCAATGCCCAACGCCGAGACTTGCTGATCAATTTACAAATGGAAGTGCCGGATTTTAGCCACAGCTTTACACAATTAATTGATTTTGTACCGGTAGAAGAAACGCAAAAAGCTCAAGCGCGTGAACGTTATAAGGTCCTTCGCTCGCAAGGTTGGACGCTTTCTACTGAAAATACTTAATATTTTTTAACTTTAAAACCTAGGAAATTAACATGAATTTAAACGCTAAAGTGGCTTTAAGCCTGATTCTTGGCGCAAGCACCTTATTATCTGCTTGTGACAATAAAGAAAACATATCAACCCAAGTTGAGAAAGCAGTAAGAATACCTGCACCAACAGAAAAAGCAGAAAGTGCGGTTGAAAAATCTAAAGAATTAGTGGCTGAAACCCAATCTGCTGAAAAAGCTGAAAAAACAGAAAGTGCAGACGTTAAAGCTGATGCAAAAAAAGCAGATGAAAAATCTGACGCTGTGAAAGCCGAAGTTAAAAAAGAGACGAAAGAGACGAAAGCGGATGGTGTGGCAGAAAAAGTATCTGAGAAAAAAGAAACCGTTGTCGCTCAACAAGCAACAACTCCTCAGAAGCCACGTGTGGTAGTGACTGAAAAAGCAGCAAAAGAAAGTGCAGAACGTAAACAGCAAAGATCCGTATTAAATGTGTTAGAAAAACAATACGAACAAGTTCGTTGTTCTGCCGATGCGAAAAACTTAAGTGCTGATAGTTTCTGCCGTCAAGAAGAACGCCGTTTATTCTTAGAAATTCAACGCATTAAAGATGAATTAAGAGGGATTGCGGAATAATCCTATCCTGACCAATATGAGGGCGTGCTCAATTCGCCCTCAAAATAAAAAAAAGATTTTTTGTGACCGCACTTTATGAACGATATTACCTTTTATCAACGCTTTGAAGCCGATATTCTCGCAAGGCGCAAAACCATCACTATTCGGGATAAATCCGAAAGCCATTTTAAAGAAGGCGATATCTTACGTGTTGGTCGATATGAAGATAATCAATATTTCTGCACGATTGAAGTGTTAAGCGTGTCGCCGATTACTCTTAGCGAGCTGACGGAACAACATGCAGCTCAGGAAAATATGAGTTTGGCGGAATTGAAAGAGGTGATTAAGGCGATTTATCCAGATGAAAAGGCATTTTATATTTTGGAATTTAAATGTGTAAATTACAGAGGGAATTTATGATCTTTTCGTTTTTTTCTAACAGAGCTAAAGAAGATAAAATTAAAAAGATTATAG
>CALIJD010000172.1 GCA_938017885.1 uncultured Granulicatella sp. | reverse complement strand
AGGGAAAGTCCCGTTTTATGTTTCGGGAATGATAGTGTTTTCTGTATAATAATTCTATGCAGATTATGTTGGGAAGGGAGTGAAGGAATGGGAATTCTCCAACGATTATTTGGCAAAAAGAGTTCTGAAGCAACGGAACACGCATCAACGCAGCCTGCATCCCCTCAATCGGAATGGGAAAAATTAGAAGCTTTTGTACCGGTAGAAGCAGAAGAAGCTAAGCACGTCTCAATCATTGCGGCAGCGATTGCGGCCTCAGATTACCCAGAAAGCCAATTTGTGGTTAAACGCGTCCTTAAACGCAACCCAGAAACCAAGATTATCTCGGTTATCGCTTCGGCAATTGCTGCAGGCGAATCAAATGACAGTCAGTGGGCTGTTAAAGAAATCTACCAAAAACGTAAATCATAATTTATTTTAGGAGGAATGTTACGAAATGTTACGTAAATTCAAAATCAAAGTAGACGGTCAAGAGTACCAAGTAGAAATGGAAGAAATCGGCGCAGTTGCCCCAGCGGCTCCTGTAGCACCAGTTGCGGCTCCAGCGGCTCCAGCTGCACCTGCAGTAGAAGCAGCACCTGCTCCAGCAGCTCCTGTAGCATCAACACCAGCAGGCGCAGACGCAATGCCATCTCCAATGCCAGGAAATATCTTACGTGTGCTTGTAAACGTAGGGGATACAGTTACTGAAAACCAACCATTAATGATTTTAGAAGCGATGAAAATGGAAAACGAAATCGTTGCTCCTAAAGCAGGGGTTGTAGCAGGAATTCACGTTAAAGAAGGTCAAGTGGTAAACCCAGGAGACGCTTTAATTACAATTAACTAATTATATTGAAATTCAAGGAGTGAAACAGTGGAAACATTAGTTCAAAATGTAATGTCTATTACTGGCGGCCAAATCTTCATGATGCTTGTCGGTGCCCTATTAATGTACTTAGGGATTAAAAAAGAGTACGAACCAACATTATTAGTACCAATGGGATTAGGTACAATTTTAGTAAACTTCCCAGGGACTGGGGTTCTTGACCAAGTCGTTGGCGGACAACAACAACACGGGGTTCTACAAATCTTATTCGAAATCGGTATCGAAACTGAATTATTCCCATTATTAATCTTCATCGGTATCGGTGCGATGATCGACTTCGGACCATTATTACAAAACCCATTCATGTTATTATTCGGTGCAGCAGCACAATTTGGTATTTTCTTCGTAGTCGTTGTAGCTGTATTATTTGGATTCGATATTCGTGAAGCTGCTTCAATCGGTATTATCGGTGCGGCAGATGGTCCTACATCAATCTTCGTTGCAAACCAATTAGCACCACAATTACTTGGAGCGATTACGGTTGCGGCCTACTCATACATGGCTCTTGTTCCAATTATCCAACCAATCGCTATCAAGATGGTTACAACAAAAGCAGAACGTCGTATTCGTATGACTTACCATGCTTCAGGTGTATCTAAATTAACGAAAATCTTGTTCCCAATCATTATCACAATTGTGGCAGGTTTCATTGCTCCAATTTCATTACCACTTGTTGGTTTCTTAATGTTCGGTAACTTATTACGCGAATGTGGCGTTTTAGATAACTTATCTCAAGCCGCTCAAAACGAATTAGTAAACATTGTTTCTATTTTATTAGGGATTACGATCTCAGTTAAAATGCAAGCTGATTTATTCTTAAATGTTCAAACATTAATGATCATCTTGTTCGGTTTAGTAGCCTTCATCATGGACTCAATCGGTGGTGTAGTATTTGCTAAGATCTTGAACTTATTCCGTAGAGAAAAGATCAACCCAATGATTGGAGCTGCAGGTATTTCTGCATTCCCAATGTCAAGTCGTGTTATCCAAAAAATGGCGACAGACGAAGATCCTCAAAACTTCATCTTAATGTACGCTGTTGGAGCTAACGTTTCTGGACAAATCGCTTCTGTTATTGCTGGTGGATTATTATTATCATTCTTCATGTAATAATATAGAAGGAAAAGGAGGAAAACGATGACTTTCAACGCAGAACATTTAACACAAGCTTTTGAATTAATGGCTTTAGGGATGGGTGGAGTTTTCCTAGTATTAGGAATTCTATATGCCGTTTCTGCATTACTTTTAAAAGCATTCCCGCCAAAATAAGGAGACCGTTCCATGGAAAATTTCATTCTCAAACGATTATGGCTTGATCGTGATCAAAAAGCTCGGCAAGATTGGGAATGGGTAATGGATCAAGCGAACCTTGGCAAGACGGAACAAGTCGATTACACAATTGCAATCTATCATCATTCTGGTGACATTGCAGCGACAGGTTCCCTAGACCGCAACATTTTGAAATGTTTAGTGGTTTGTAAAAAATATCAATCAGAAAATCTGTTAACGCATCTCGTGATGGCACTCTTAGATGAAATAAGAGAACGTTCTTATACCAATAGTTTTGTCTACACAAAACCAAAGAACATTGTCTTCTTTAAATCTCTGGGCTACCACGTAGTTGCTGAGACAGAAAACCTTGCCTTTTTAGAACAAGGCATTCCTTCCTTTAGTGATTACTTAAAATTACTAAAAGAACATTTCGTAGAAGGAAGTAGCAATAGTGCTATTGTCATGAATGCGAATCCTTTTACACTGGGACATCAATACTTGGTAGAAACGGCTGCTAGTCAGTCGAGTCACCTCTACGTGTTCGTTGTTTCCGAAGACCGTTCGTTCTTTAATACCAACGACCGAATGGAAATGGTGAAACGAGGCGTGAGTCATTTGCCAAATGTAACGGTACTCCCAACAAGAGACTACATGGTCTCAAGCGCTACTTTCCCATCCTACTTCTTGAAAGAGAAGGCGGATTTGGAAGTAGCAAAAGTTCAAGCAACATTGGATGCAACACTCTTCTTAGAAAACATTGTTCCAACGTTACAATTGACCAAACGTTTTGTGGGTCAAGAACCACTCTCCCCAGTCACCTCCGTTTATAATGACGCACTAAGAGCTGCTTTTGGCAAGGACTTAGAATTAGTCATTATAGATCGGCTTTCTGTCCGAGAGGAAGTGGTGAGTGCGACGCGGGTACGCGCTGCCATTCAAGACAAAAACGTAGACGAGTTGAAACAGCTCGTTCCAGCAACTACGTATCATTATTTAGAAGAAAAACATTTCATTGGATAAAATCCAAAAGAAAAGGTGGAAACTATAATGGAAATTAAAAAAAGTGCAGTAGTCGGCACTTTGGAATCAAGTGACATTATGATTACTTTAAATCCAAGTACCGCTGGTCGAATCGACATTCAATTAGAAAGTAGTGTCGAAAAACAATTCGGAAATCAAATCCGTCGTGTGATCGAAGAAACTTTAAAACAATTAGGCGTTACTTCAGCAGAAGTGATTGCAGTTGATAAAGGAGCTCTAGATTGCACAATCCAAGCTCGTACAGTGACAGTGGTTCACCGTGCATCAGAGGTTGAAAACTACGACTGGAAGGAGATCGACTCATGGAACGCTTAAGAAGAACAATGATGTTCGTACCTGGTGCTAACGCAGCAATGTTGCGTGATGCTCCACTTTACGGCGCAGACTCAATTATGTTTGACTTAGAAGATGCTGTATCTTTAAAAGAAAAAGACTCAGCTCGTGTATTAGTACATTTCGCATTAAAAACTTTTGACTACAGCAATGTAGAAACAGTTGTACGTATCAATGGTTTAGATACAACAGGTGCTTTAGATATTGAAGCAGTTGTACTAGCTGGAGTAAACGTGGTTCGTTTACCAAAAACTGAAACAGCGCAAGATATCGTAGACGTGGATGAAATCATCACTCGCGTTGAACGTGAAAACAATATCCCAGTAGGTCGCACTAAAATGATGGCTGCGATTGAATCTGCTGAAGGTGTGTTAAACGCTCGCGAAATCGCTAAAGCAAGTGACCGTTTAATCGGGATCGCTTTAGGTGCTGAAGACTACGTAACAAACATGAAAACTCGTCGTTACCCTGATGGACAAGAGTTATTCTTCGCTCGTAGTATGATTTTACACGCGGCTCGTGCTGCAGGAATCGCTGCAATCGATACTGTTTACTCTAACGTAGACAACATGGATGGATTCCGTGAAGAAGTAGAACGCATCAAACAATTAGGTTTCGATGGAAAATCTGTTATTAATCCTCGTCAAATTCCTGTGGTTAATAAAGTTTATGCACCAACAGAAAAAGAAATTCAAAACGCTAAAGAAGTTATTTGGGGAATTCGTGAAGCTGAAGCAAAAGGTTCAGGCGTTATCTCAGTTAACGGTAAAATGGTCGACAAACCAATCGTGGAACGTGCTGAGCGCGTAATCGCATTGGCAAAAGCGGCTGGATTGATTAGCGAGGAGGAAATTTAAGATGGTATTAAATAAAGCTGGACGTGAAATTCCACAAGAATATGCAGATCAATATGGGGTATACGAAGGTGAGTTAGCTCGCATTAAACCTTATGAAGCAGCTAGCCGTAAAATCAAACCTGTTGAACCTCGTCAAGAAAAATTATTAGGTAGCATTCGTGAAGCTATTGAAAAAACTGGCTTAAAAGATGGCATGACAATCTCATTCCACCACCACTTCCGTGAAGGAGACTATGTAATCAACATGGTTATGGAAGAAATTGCGAAAATGGGGATTAAAAACCTATCAATCGCTCCATCTTCAATCGCGAACGTACACGAACCATTAATCGAACACATTAAAAATGGTGTCATTACAAACATCACTTCATCTGGTTTACGTGATAAATTAGGGGCAGCAATCTCTAGCGGTATCATGGAAAACCCAGTTGTGATTCGTTCACACGGTGGACGTGCTCGTGCGATTACTGCAGGAGACATCCACATCGACGTTGCCTTCCTTGGAGCTCCAAGTTCTGACGAGTACGGTAACATCAACGGTACAAAAGGAAAAGCAACTTGCGGTTCTTTAGGATACGCAATGATCGACGCTAAATACGCTGACCAAGTCGTTGCGATTACAGATAGCCTTGTACCATATCCAAACACTCCAATCAGCATTCCACAAACAGACGTGGACTACGTGGTTGTTGTAGATGAAATCGGAGATCCTAAAGGAATTGCTAAAGGGGCAACTCGTTTCACGAAAAACCCTAAAGAATTATTAATCGCAGAATACGCTTCTAAAGTGATCACTGGTTCTCCATATTATAAAGAAGGATTCTCATTCCAAACGGGTACAGGTGGAGCTTCTCTTGCTGCAACTCGTTTCATCCGTGAAGCGATGATTAAAGACGGCATCAAAGCAAGCTTTGTACTTGGTGGGATTACAAACTCAATGTGCGAATTGTTAGAAGAAGGTTTAGTAGAGAAAGTCATCGACGTTCAAGACTTCGACCATCCATCTGCAATTTCACTTGCAAACAATGCAAACCACTATGAAATTGACGCAAGCATGTATGCAAACCCATTATCTAAAGGTTCAGTGATTAACCGTTTAGACGTTGCAATTCTTTCTGCTTTAGAAGTAGATACAGACTTCAACGTAAACGTAATGACAGGTTCTGACGGTGTTATCCGTGGAGCTTCAGGTGGTCACTGTGATACAGCCTTTGCTTCAAAAATGTCAATGGTAATCAGCCCATTAGTACGTGGACGCATCCCTACATTCGTAGAATCAGTTAATACTGTGATTACTCCTGGTACAAGTGTGGACGTGGTTGTTACTGAAGTTGGTATTGCCATCAACCCTAACCGTCAAGACTTAATTGAACACTTCAAAGGGTTAGACGTACCTCAATACACAATCAAAGAATTACAAGAAAAAGCATATAGCATCGTTGGAAACCCAGAGCCAATTCAATATGGTGATAAAGTGGTTGCGGTCATCGAATACCGTGATGGAAGCATCATCGACGTTGTTCGCAATGTTTAATTCTTTGTTTGACGGAGCACCGGTGGATATCATGCAAATGCTTGATGCCAGAGAAAGACGTGCTCATACCCAACAACAATTACTAGAACAATTGAACCCGTGTGTACTCGTGTCTATTACACTCAATATTCCAGGTCCTGTTAAAAATTCAGAGGCGATTACAACCGTCTTCGCCTCTGTGATTTCTGAATTAGATGAGGCATTACTGCCTTATGAGAAGCTTCACCAAGAAGACTTCTCGCTTCCAACAGGAATGGAATTTTACCGAGTACTTCGCGCCGATGCACTTGATGTAAAGCGCGCTTGTACGCAGTTTGAAGAAGGACACCCACTCGGACGATTACTGGATATCGATGTTGTAGAAATGGCAGGAGAGACTCCAACGCCAATTTCCAGGACTGCCCTTGGAATGGCTCCAAGACGTTGTTTTATCTGCAATGAGGAAGCAAAAGTGTGCGCTCGTTCTAGACAGCACACAATCCAAGAGATGCAAGAGCATATCGCTCGTATGATTGCAGCATACACATCGACCCAAAGACCTTAAGAAAGGAAGATATTATGAGCAAAATTATCCGTTTAACTGAAACGGTTTTGCGTGACGGACAACAAAGTCAAATCGCGACTCGTATGTCAACTGAAGATATGTTACCAATCTTGGAAACATTAGATCAAGCTGGCTTCCATGCGTTAGAAGTATGGGGAGGAGCAACTTTTGACTCTTGTATTCGTTTCTTGAATGAAGACCCATGGGAACGTCTACGTCAAATTCGCGCAGCAGTAAAAGATACAAAGTTGCAAATGTTATTACGTGGACAAAACCTATTAGGATACCGTAATTATGCTGATGATGTGGTACGTTTATTCGTAGAAAAATCTGTACAAAACGGAATCGACATTATTCGTGTATTCGATGCTTTAAACGATGTTCGTAACATGAAGACATCCATCGAAGCAACAAAATTAGCAGGCGGACACTGCCAAACAGCAATCTCTTACACAACAAGTCCAGTTCACACTGTTGACTATTATGTTGATTTAGTAGGACGCATGGCAGAATTCGGTGCAGACTCAATCTGTATTAAAGACATGGCTGGGGTATTAACACCTCAAACAGGTTACGAATTAGTAAGCCGTATTAAAGAAAAAACTGATCTTCCTTTAGAAGTTCACACACACGCTACAAGTGGTATTTCTGAAATGACTTACTTAAAAGTAGCTGAAGCAGGCGCAGACATCATCGACACTTGCTTATCATCATTCTCTGGTGGTACAAGTCAACCTGCAACTGAATCAATGGTCTTATCTTTAGAAGAATTAGGATTTAATACTGGCGTGGACATGAAGAAAGTGGAAGAGGCAACAGCTTACTTCAACGGCATTCGTGATAAATTCCGTGCAGAAGGAATCTTAAACCCTAAAGTAAAAGATACAGAACCAAAAACATTAATTTACCAAGTACCTGGTGGAATGTTATCAAACCTATTAAGTCAATTAACAGAACAAGGCTTAGCAGATAAATACGACGAAGTATTAGCTGAAGTACCTAAAGTTCGTGCAGACTTAGGGTACCCACCACTTGTAACGCCATTATCACAAATGGTTGGGACACAAGCGGTAATGAACGTGATTTCAGGCGAACGTTTCAAACTCGTTCCAAAAGAAATCAAAGACTACGTTTTAGGATTATATGGACAAGCTCCAGCAGAAATTAATCCTGAAGTGAAAGAAAAAATTATCGGCGATGCAGAAGTTGTGACCGTTCGTCCAGCTGACTTAATCGAAGATCAATTACCAGAAATTCGCGAAGAGATTAAAGAATACGCTAAATCTGACGAAGATGTGTTAATGTACGCACTCTTCCCACAACAAGCAAAAGACTTCTTAGGTCGCCGCGAAGATCCATTCTACGATGTACCATTACAAACAGTAGATGTGACTTTAGACTTACAATAATTTCTAAGAAAGCTGAAAAGCTAGGCTCTGTAGCCCTGCTTTTCAGCTTTTTGTGTGCTTTAAACTGTGCTATAATGAGAAGAAAGACAATGCAAAGGGAGTGAAGGAATGGGACGTTTTAGGGAAGACATGGCAACGTATAAAAAGAATGATCCGGCGGCTAGAAGTAGCTTGGAAATCGTATTGACGTACCCAGGATATCACGCAACGGTCTTGCACCGAGTAGCGCATTGGTTGCATACGAAGGCAAAACTGAGACTCCTTGCACGAATGGTTAGTGGCTTTAGCAGGTTCCTCACGGGAATTGAGATTCATCCAGGGGCTACAATTGGAAGACGGTTCTTTATCGACCATGGCATGGGTATCGTGATTGGAGAAACATCCATTATCGGAGACGATGTCAAGATGTTCCACGCGGTAACCTTAGGCGGAACGGGGAAAGATACGGGGAAACGCCATCCGACCATCGAAAACGGTGTGCTTTTATCGGCGCATTCGCAAGTCATTGGACCTGTAACGGTTGGAGAATATGCCAAAATTGGAGCAGCGGCAGTTGTTCTAGACGATATTCCACCGCATACGACGGCGGTAGGACTACCAGCGCGAGTGGTTCGCGTCCATACACCAGAAGAAATCGAAAGAGATACGACTATGGAGGAAACTTATGATTCAAATCTACAATACTTTAACTAGACAAAAAGAAGCATTCAAACCGATTGAAGAAGGCAAAGTACGTATGTATGTTTGCGGTCCAACGGTTTATAACTATATTCATATCGGGAATGCTCGTAGTACGGTTTCCTTTGATACGATTCGTCGCTACTTTGAATACCGCGGTTATGACGTGAATTTCGTTTCGAACTTTACGGATGTGGACGATAAAATCATTCGCGTGGCCAACGAAACTGGCATCACGGCTGAAGAAGTCTCAAAGAAATATATCGAAGCGTTCTTTGAAGATACAAACGCGCTAAATGTGAAGAAGGCGACTTTAAATCCAACGGTTATGAATACCATGGATGACATAATTGCCTTTGTAGCGGACTTAGTTGATAAAGGCATGGCGTATGAATCAGAAGGCGATGTGTATTTCATCACTGAAAAATTCGAAGGTTATGGAAAACTCAGCGACCAACGCATAGAAGACTTACAAATGGGGGCAAGTAATCGTACCGCCTCTGAGGATGATGCGAAGAAACGCAATCCACTAGACTTTGCATTATGGAAGAGCGCAAAACCGAATGAAATTAGCTGGAACTCTCCATGGGGAAAGGGCCGTCCAGGATGGCATATCGAATGCTCTGTCATGGCGACAAAACACTTAGGTGATACGATTGATATTCATGGGGGCGGACAAGACTTAGCGTTCCCTCACCACGAAAAC
>CALIJD010000171.1 GCA_938017885.1 uncultured Granulicatella sp. | reverse complement strand
ATTCAAACCATGTTTTCAATTCCTTCAGCAATCTTCTTTGAAGCCTTCTTAAGCTTCTTAGGAATTGGGATTCCAGTTCCGGATGCGTCACTCGGTTCGCTGATTAATGGAGGATATAAAACATTTCGTATTTATCCAAACTTAATGTGGTTCCCATCAGGAGTCCTTTGTATTTTAATGATTAGCTTTAACTTATTAGCAGACGGACTTCGTGATGCATTTGACCCGAAAATGAAAGACTAGGAGGATTCGAATGAGCGAAACAATTTTATCTATTGAAAACTTACGAATCCACTTCAAAACTTTCGCAGGAGAAGTACAAGCGATTCGTGGAGTTAATCTTACCCTGCAAAAAGGGGAAACTCTAGCTTTAGTGGGAGAATCAGGCTCTGGAAAAAGTGTGACTGCTAAAAGCGTGATGCAATTATTGTCGAACAACGCGGTGGTGAAAGAAGGTTCTATTCTATTTAAAGGGGAGAATCTCTTAGAAAAAAGCGAACGTGAAATGCAATCTGTTCGTGGAAAAGAGATTGCGATGATTTTCCAAGATCCAATGACCTCTTTAAATCCAACCATGAAAATTGGACGACAAATTGCGGAGGTAGTTATTAAACACGAAAAAGCTTCAAAAGAAGAAGCGTATAAACGTGCAGAAGAACTATTAGAGCTTGTAGGAATTCCAAATCCGAAAGAACGGATGAAGCAATACCCTCACCAATTCTCTGGTGGTCAGCGTCAACGGATTGTGATTGCAATTGCACTCGCATGTAATCCGGATATATTAATTGCCGATGAACCAACAACTGCTCTAGATGTGACGATTCAAGCACAAATTTTAGAGTTATTAAAGGAACTTCAATGTAAATTCCAAATGGCCATTATCTTTATTACGCATGACCTTGGAGTTGTGGCTAATGTCGCAGACCGTGTTGCTGTCATGTATGCAGGAAAAGTTGTTGAAGTCGGAACTTCTGATGAAGTTTTCTATAATCCTCAACATCCGTATACATGGGGGCTCCTTCGTTCGATGCCGACTTTACATACTGGAGATACTCTTTATGCGATTCCAGGTACACCACCAGATTTATTAGATCCACCTAAGGGAGATGCCTTTGCACTTCGTAGCGATGTCGCGCTTGAAATCGACCGCGTAAAAGAACCGCCAATGTTCCAAGTATCTAGGACCCATTTTGCAGCTACGTGGCTTTTGGACCCACGTGCGCCTAAAGTAGAAGTGCCTGAGGAAATTTTGAGAAGACGTAAAATCTTTTTTGGAGAAGGAGGTGCGTCTAATGACTAATACAGCTGAAAAGAAGAAACTGGTTGAAGTGAAACACTTAAAGCAGTATTTTGGCACAAAGAACAATCTCGTAAAAGCCATTGATGATATTTCCTTTGACATATACGAAGGAGAAACTTTCGGGTTGGTAGGAGAATCAGGTTCTGGAAAATCAACAACAGGAAGAGCGCTGTTACGCCTATACCAACCGACAGATGGAGAAATCCTTTTTGAAGGGAAAAATATTGCGACACTAACAAAAGGGAAGGAACTGCTTGAGTTTCGAAAAGAAGCGCAGATGATTTTCCAAGATCCTTACGCTTCACTAGATAGCCGGATGAAGGTGCGTGATATTATTGCAGAAGGTATCGATATTCATCATTTGGCTGCCACAAAAGAAGAACGAAACCAAATGGTCGATGAACTGCTGGAAACAGTGGGGCTAAACCGAGAACATGCCAACCGTTATCCGCATGAATTTTCAGGAGGTCAACGTCAACGAATCGGGATTGCCAGAGTGCTCGCCTTAAATCCAAAATTCATCGTTTGTGATGAGGCAATTTCTGCACTAGACGTTTCCATTCAAGCACAAATAGTGAACTTACTAAAGAGACTCCAAAAAGAAAAAGGACTTACTTATCTCTTTATTGCCCATGATTTATCCATGGTGAAATATATTAGTGACCGGATTGCTGTCATGTATCGTGGCCGTATTGTGGAAATGGGCTCTGCTGAATGTGTCTATACGAATCCGCAACACGCCTATACGAAGAGTTTGCTATCTGCCATTCCTCTACCCGATCCTCGTGAAGAGAAAAATAGAAAACGAATTGTTTACAAAGGTGAAGATTTCGATGAGAATGCTACTCTGCAAGAAGTGGAACCTGGTCATTTCGTTTTAAGATAATGAAGAAATAGAGGAAAATCGTACTTTTTATGGAAGCTATAGACATTTTTTGTAGAATTTTGTAAAATAACAGTACTATCTGATTTAATAGATAGTCCGCTTTCGAACGCGGATGAATAAGGTTTGAGGATTTGATTACATTTCCTCCTAGGAAACCTTAATGAGAAGGGAGAGAGAGTTATGTCAAATCAAGAAGTTTTTGATAAAGTAGCTCAACTAATTGCAAACCGTTTTAGCGTTGACGCTTCAACAGTAACGGAAGGCATGACATTCCAACAAGACTTAGGCGCAGATTCACTAGACGTCGTGGAATTAGTTATGGAATTAGAAGATGAATTTGGAATTCAAATTTCTGATGAAGATGCAGAAAACATCACAACAATTGGAGACGCAGTGAATTATATCACTGAACATCAAGCTTAATATTCAAAAAGGATGGTAGATT
>CALIJD010000170.1 GCA_938017885.1 uncultured Granulicatella sp. | reverse complement strand
CCACCATATCATTTTCTATTTGTAATACTAAAAGTGGCTCATGTAGACTCATCCGTAAAAGAAGCCATCCATCTCCATATTCCCCTTTAAAGTCAATTCGAACTCCTTCTTCATTTTCGGGATTTACTACCCAGTCTTTCGGAATCCAATTAGGGAAATCTTTGATTACTTCTAACCCTTTAGCTTTGAAATCTTTAGTTTCAATCTTAAATCGAACTTCTACAACTTCTTTAGGTTGGACTAGCTTTTTAATTAATGAATCTAAGGTTTCCCCTTGAGAAACCAATCTTGGAAGCAACATTAATATTTTTGCGACCACATACGCTCCATCATCTAAAAAGTAATTCTCTTTGAATGCTGCATGACCACTAGTTTCTATCGCAAGCTGACAATCAATTCCTTGGTTATTTAGTTCTATTGCTTTGTTTATCACATTACGATAACCCGATATATATCGATATTGATGCCCACC
Source organism: uncultured Granulicatella sp. (assembly GCA_938017885.1). GTDB lineage: Bacteria > Bacillota > Bacilli > Lactobacillales > Aerococcaceae > Granulicatella. The sequence continues at coordinate 3,481 of CALIJD010000170.1, read as the reverse complement.
TAACTTCATAATGAATTTTTTCAAGTGTTCGGTTGTAGGCGAATTTGTTACTATCGTTGTTCCAGGGTGCTCACTAATTGCAATCACACTTAAAACAGCAATTAAATTATTTCTATTGAGAAGCTCCCCACTTCCTGTTACAACCGCAGCTCTATCCACATCTGTATCAAAAATCACTCCATAATCAGCATTGACCGCTAAAACTTGATTCTTAATACTTTCCATTGCTTCTTTATTATCTGGGTTCGGAATATGATTTGGGAAAGTTCCATCTGGATCTAAGAATTGCGAGCCTTCAGTTTTAGCACCTAGTTCTTCTAGTACACTTTTTACAAAGAAACCTCCTGCTCCATTCCCAGCATCGACTATAATATGTAATCCTTCAAGCGGTTTTTCTTTTTCGCTCTGACTTCCCTTACGAATCAACTCCACTAAATGACGACTGTATCGTTCAAAAATACTTTTTACTTCTATAGTAGAAACTGGTCCTTGTGGTAGTTCTTCCTTTTCATCCACCAATGCAATAATATCACGAATATCACTGGCCTCTAATCCGCCCTCACGCGTGAAAAATTTTAGTCCATTGTAATAATATGGTAAATGACTCGCAGTAAACATCACTGTCGCATCGCAGTTAAATTCTTCAAATTGAGTCGCCATAAACATACTTGGAGTCGTTGCCATTTCAAAATCAATCACGTGAACCCCAAAAGCCGATAAAACTTTAATAAATTCTTTTGTTAACTCCGGTCCACTAATACGACTATCACGACCGATTCCAACAATTAATTCCGAAATATTTTTAGACGGATACCGTTTCTGTAACCATCTCACGAAAGCACTCGCAATTAAACGACTCTCTTTTACTGTCAATGTTGCATCAAACTCTTTTGTCGCAATAGCAATACCGCGAATATCTGAACTCAGTTGTAACTCTTTGATTTTTGACATGGGAACTCCTCCTTCACTATAGTTTTATTTTACCAAAAGCGCTAATGCATTAATAGAAGGTTTACAAAAATTTATCCTAGATAACAAAAAAAGCAAGCAGCCTTTGCTACTTGCTTCTAACTCAGCTATCATGAGTTATGATTTACGATAGGTTAATTGAATATATCTTTCATACCATAAATCGACATATTCTGGTGAGAACGGCCCTTTTTTATTATTAATCCAATCCACAAGAATTTCTACATTCGCCTTTAGGATTTGATCAATTTCTTTCGAATAGTGCATTTGACGGCGATGTAATTCATACTCATCGACATCAAGCAATCGTTTTTCGCCATCTGGGAAAATCTTAATATCTAAATCATAATCGATATATTTCAACGCCTCAGCATCCAATACATAAGGCGATGCAAGATTACAATAATAAGATATCCCCTTTTGACGAATCATCGTCACAATATTAAACCAATAATGTTTATGATAATAAAGTAACGCTGGCTCCCTCGTCAACCATCTTCTTCCGTCGGACTCAGTCACAAGAGTATGATCATTACAAGCGATAATAGCTTGATCGCTTGTCTTCAAAATCATGCTATCGCGCCAAGTGCGATGAAGACTACCATCATGTTTATAACTCTTGACAGTGATGAATTCTCCTTCTCTGGGATTGTGCACCACTATATCCAACTTTCTGTATCTATTTAAGAGATAACTCTTAGTGTTTTTCAAATCATTAGTAGTATAGCATATTTCTACCATTCTGTGAACAAAAAACAGTACAGCGATGCGATTTTAGCTCATTCATTTATAAAAGCTCTTGTCCGACTAAAATTTCGCACATTTTCCCTTGAACTCTTGATTGAGGCAGAAGTTTCATCTCTTCTTTAGTAACCCACTTTAGAGTTCTAGATGAATTATTCTTCACCTCACCTGATACGTTCGCATATTGTAATTCAATATCCCATCGTTGGTGACTGAAAATATGCTTGACCGATTTAGGAAGAAGTCGAATCGGTGTTAATTTCATTCTGTAAAGACTTTCAAATTGCACTTCTAATGGTATATTCTGATTGATTTCATAATTCGAAGATTCTTCTAGCACGCCCTCAAATAGGTCAATTGATTCTCCTATTGTGCTGAAATCACGAATCAACGGAAAATGCCAAAAGCCACTGAGTAAATCCGCTTGTGTATTTTTTTCAACTAAAAATCTCCCTTGCTCATCCTGAACCACGAAGGCTCTCCACTTCATTGGAGTGGGTTTCTTCTTAGGTTTCTTAATCGGATAAATATGCATCGTTCCATTTTGATACGCTGCACTAAATTCCTTCACCGGACTTTCTTCTGGACGAGGATTCACTGGAGATTCGATATCAGAACCTAAATCCATCAGAGCCTGATTAAAATCTCCCGGTCTTTCAGGATCAATGAGAATTTCGGCAATTTCTTGGAAAGCCCATCGATTGCTTGGGTTTCCAATATCTAAATTCACTTCAAATAGTCTACTAATGACTCGCATCAAATTCCCATCAACTGCTGGTTCTGGCAAGCTGAATGCAATACTTGCAATCGCTCCAGCAGTATAAGGGCCTATCCCTTTTAACGATAGAATTCCGTCATAAGTATTTGGAAATTCTCCACCAAACTCTTCCATTACTTGAATGGCTGCCTTCTGCATATTACGTACTCGTGAATAATATCCAAGTCCTTCCCAGCATTTTAACAAAGTCTCTTCAGGAGCTTCAGCCAAATCTTTTATAGTTGGAAAAGTCGCTAGAAAACGCTCGTAATATGGAATTACTGTATCCACTCTTGTTTGTTGAAGCATGATTTCGCTCACCCAAATGAAATATGGATTTTGCGTTCTTCTCCACGGTAAATCTCGTTTTTCTTTATCATACCAATCTAGTAGCGCCTTTCTAAAACGCTTGATTTTCTTCTCGTCCCACATTTTTACGCCAATTCCGGCTAAATCCATTCTTCTTTCTCCATTTCAAATTGCGCGATAGCTTGTTCAATCACACTAGAAGTAAATCCTTTTTGATACAACTTCCCTTTGATTTGATACCATAGCGCTGATTCATTATCTTCATATTTTTTGGCGATACGTCGGTAAATTGTTGCAATCTCCTTTATTGCCAATTCTGCTTCCATCTCGTTTTGAGCTTCAAACGATAGGAACGGAACTACTTCTTCAGCAATTTCTTTCGAATATCCTTTTTGCATCACGAATATTTTTACCTTTTGTTTTGCTACTTTGGGCGTGACACGCTTTTGTCCTTTTAAATACGACTGAGCGATTTGAACCGCATTTTCGAGCTGCTCTTTTAGAGAATAGCCTTCGAGAACGGTTTGAATGACTTTGTCACTAATCCCCTTCTTCTGTAAATCAAAAATGACAGACTTCGGCCCTTTGAATGTGACAAACTTTGCCTGATTTAAATAGCTTTCAGCATAAAACGTATCATTGATAAAATTTTGTTCATGTAACTTTCCAAGAACCTCATTAATAATGTCATCATCGAATTCC
>CALIJD010000169.1 GCA_938017885.1 uncultured Granulicatella sp. | reverse complement strand
AATTACAGGATTTGCGATTCTTTCCACCCTCAAGGCTCCTTTTTTCGTAGTAAATTTATCATAATACGAATCAAAGGAGTTTTCAATTTGAACTTCTAACTTTTATCGTATTTATCACAATACAATCGATAAGAATCTTAAAATGTCTTTTCTTTCAGCTTAATCTCAATCTCATATCCATTTTGTCGAGCTAATTCCACAAGCGTCATAATAGTTGGATTATGATGCCCTGCTTCTAATCTTGCTAAATAGGCTCTCTTTACATCTAATTTCGCTGCAAATTCTTCCTGTGTCAATTGATGATTGACACGTAACCGAATCGCTCTCAAAGCTACTTTCTGTAGAGAAACCTCTCTAAGTAAGTCCTTTTCAAAATCAGGGTAAATCGATGAGAACTTCATAAACTTGCGTGTTAAATAAGAAGTCACTACCATCCACCCCTTCTTTAGTCCTTGATACAGGTATTTTTAACCAGCGTTTTCCTTTATAATAGTATCCCCATTTTTCGAGCAATTCTGGCGTCACGCCTTCATCTTCTAAGATTTTATAGACTGCCGCCAATTTAATCATCTCGCTATATTCAAGCATCTCTAAACGATCCACTTTCTCTTTATCAACCCTAAATTTCTTTCCCATACCTATTACCTCCCTTGAACTAAATGTAACATATAAGTTACGTAACTTATATGTTACATTTTGCTTTTTTCTAGTTCTATTTTGCTAAAAAAAGAGACTTACAAAGGACTGCTCTTCCTTCGTAAGTCTAAATAATTGTTTGGGATTAAATCATTTTTGCCATTCCGATACCAATACGTTCCACAATGGACGTAACTAGCGCATTTCCCATAAAGAAATAACGCATACGGTCGTTGACTTCACTAACCGTTCCATCGGATTGTTTCTTGTATTTTGTCCAATCACAAGGGAAACATTGTAATAACTCTGCTTCGTTTGGAGTTAATAGTCGGAACTGATTGCCTTCTTTTAAGAAGTGCGTTGAACGGTTCACACTACCCTCGCTCGTAAGCATTGTACGTCCTGGTAATGAAAGGTCATCTGTTTCGTTCATTCCACCTTCAGAAAAAATATAAGTAAAGCCTTCTTCCGTCGTTCGTTCAATCTTCTTTGGCCCACGCAAGTATTGGAATTTCTTAATTTTATCTTCGTCCTGAATCACATACTTTTGAATGTATTCTTGATAGGCTTTTTCTCCATGTTCTTGAACATAATACTCTTTAGCCTTTTCGACTACTTCGCCTAAAGTTATTGCTTTTTCGAATACAGGAGTTGTATCAATCGTGTAATAGATTCCATCCTTCATTAATCCTGTGTTCCATACTTTTCCAGTAAAGTTATTCGAGATATCAACAATATACTCTTCAGAATGAGCATCTAGTTCACTAAGTTTTTCTGTATAAACACGATTCTTATTCGCACTATTTTCAACCGGAAACTTTTTAGCAAAAAGACCTTTCTCATAAATATACAACTCGAATGATTCTGGTGATAAATCTTTAATACCATGTTTCTTTGCAAAAGCTGAATCGTTTTTATAAATAAAGAAGAACACGCGACGACGTCTTTGTGGTGCGCCATAATCTGCCGCGTTAATCACACGCCATTCAACGGTATAGCCTAGTTGATTAAATGCTCCAAGCATAATCGCAAAATCACGATGTTTAGACGGTGATTTCAATAGTCGGTCCACATTTTCAAGAATAAGATATTCTGGTTTAATATGATTCACTGCGCGAATAATCTCCCAAAAAAGAACGCCTTTTTTTCCTTCGATACCCATTTCGTGCTTTTTACTGCGCGCTACTGAGTAATCTTGACATGGAAATCCACCGACAATCATATTCACACCGTTCGCTTTCATCTCATCAAAATAT
>CALIJD010000168.1 GCA_938017885.1 uncultured Granulicatella sp. | reverse complement strand
TCGTTCTCTAGAAGCTTTGTCCATACCCGCAGTCGGCTCGTCTAAAACGAATAAATCTGGGTCTGTTGCAAAAATTCGTGCTAAACAAATGCGTTGTTTTTGTCCCCCAGATAAATCTCCGATACGCTTATGACGCTCATCCCACATCCCAACGGATTTGAGAGAACGCTCGATATGTTCATGATCTTCTGCTGTTAATTTTTTAAACCAGCGACCTTGTTGGTATCTCCCTGAAGCCACTAATTCATAAACATTCGAAGGGAAACCTACATTAAAAGAAGAAATCTGCTGTGGAGCATACCCAATCGATAACTTCTCGCCATTACTATTTTTCTTAGCAATCACTGCTTTTCCAGTCTTTGGTGTTAAGAGTCCCAAAATATTTTTAACGAGTGTTGACTTTGCCGCCCCATTTTCCCCAGTCAAAATCACAAATTGACCCGGCTCCACTGTAAAACTAATATCTTCAAGTACTGTCTCTTGTTCATATGAGAAAGAAAGATGTTCTACTGAAATATAACTCATGACTTTCTCCTTTCTAAATCGTAGTGATTCTTTTTTATACAAAGGATAGGATAGCATATTGAGTGCACTCCGTCAATGTTTCGCTCTTCCTAGGCTTATCATTCGCTTCTGTCAAAAAAAGAGGGTATACTCTAGTCTGCTTAATAAAAAGGAGGAAGACAAATGTCTATTATGATTACTATTTTAACCGCTCTCGTGGCACTCGAATTCGTGTATATTTTCTACTTGGAAACACTCCAAACGACTTCAGAAGCTACAAGCCGCGTCTTCAACATGAGTGTTGAAACATTGAAAAATGCTAATATTACGACGCTCTTCAAAAATCAAGGAGTCTATAACTTGATGATTGCCGTAGGATTAATCTTTGGATTAATCATTGGTTCTAGAGAAGTTGTCGGATTTCTACTCTTCAATATCATTGTCGTAGCAGTATACGGTGGACTGACAAGCCAAATGAGCATCATCTGGAAACAAGGCGGACTAGCAATTATAACGTTCCTCTTACTACTTATTTTATAGTTAGAATTCCATCTCTAAGAATTATTGGGAAAATTTACCAATAGTTCTTTTTTTTATATTGCTTTTTAGATTTCGTAGTGATATCATTTAGATATCAAATAGACAAAGGAGTCTTTTTTATGAACGAAAAAATTTTAAAAACAAAGTCTAACGGTTTTGCCGCATTATTTTTCATTGTTCTAATGATAATTGTTGCGATTGCAAGCTTTATTTCTTCCATCGCTTTTTTGAAGAATGAAGCATTAGCTGTCGTTGGCGTTCTTCTTAGTATCTTTTTATTTATTGGATCGATCATTTCATTTGGCGGTCTGAAAGTTGTAAAACCTCAAGAGGCCATTGTTTTGACTCTTTTTGGGGATTACACAGGAACGATTAAAGAGCCTGGATTTTATTTTGTAAATCCTTTTAGCGTGGCAGTGAATCCTGCTGCTAAAACAAAACTAGGCCAAAGCGGTGATGTAGATCGTCAAAATACACCAATATCAGTTGGTAACTCAAGACCTGAAGCCAACTTAGATGCCTTTAAAAAACATATTTCCTTAAAAATCATGACCTTAAATAATTCTCGTCAAAAAATTAATGATTGCTTAGGAAATCCTGTAGAAATCGGAATTGCCGTCACTTGGAAAGTGGTTGATACAGCTAAAGCGGTCTTCAATGTCGATAACTATAAAGAATACTTATCGCTTCAATGTGACAGCGCTCTTCGTAATATCGTACGCATCTATCCTTATGATGTCGCTCCAAATGTCGACACTACAGGTGATGGGATTGCCGATGAAGGAAGCTTACGAGGTTCCAGTGAAGTTGTTGCAAAACGGATTCGTGATGAAATTCAATCACGTGTTGAAAATGCTGGACTCGAAATTATCGAAGCACGCATTACTTATCTTGCTTATGCTCCAGAAATTGCTGCAGTAATGCTTCAACGTCAACAAGCATCAGCAATTATTGACGCTAGAATGATGATTGTAGACGGTGCTGTTGGAATGGTTGAAATGGCGTTAGAACGCTTAAACGAAGGGGGCCTCGTAGAACTAGATGAAGAACGTAAAGCTGCGATGGTCTCTAACTTACTAGTTGTTCTTTGCGGAAATCATGATGCTCAACCAATCGTTAACACAGGAAGCCTATACTAACGATGGCTGACTTAAAGAAAAAACAAATTCCATTACGACTGTCTTCTAAATTATATGCTGCTATCGCATCATGGGCAGAAGATGATTTTAGATCAGTCAATGGACAAATCGAATATTTATTAACGGAATGTGTGAAACAAAGGAAGAAAGACGGCAAATACGTCTCTGAAACCATTGATGAACCTTTCGAAATTGATATTGAATAGGAAAAAGGATGGACGAAATTCGTCCATCCTCTTTTTCTATTTATTCAAATTGTCAGCAGGTTGTTTATTGCTCCAACCAAAAGAAAATTAAGTTTTAGCACTATGATT
>CALIJD010000167.1 GCA_938017885.1 uncultured Granulicatella sp. | reverse complement strand
ATGGTTCCCTTCATCGGAAACGAGCGTATGGTCTGCCCTTCGATGCGAACGAATATCTCGGGAGAGAAGCAAACGAAGTTGTTTTTAAGCCAACAGCGGTACTTGGCAGTTGAACGGAGAAATATTTCTCGCATCGTAAGGTTTGTGTGTATAGGTACTTTGCACGTTAAGTTTGCCAAATAGCTGTTGCCATTGCGCTGGTTGGTTTTCACGTGTTCGATACTGCGCTGATACTCAGTACGGTCGGGCACATCAAATTGCCATTCCACGGGTGTGTTGCTTGCTGCTTCGTCTGTCGGAATATTGTTTATCGTGGGAAAAGCATAGAGCATTTCCGAAGTGTCGATGCGTTCCACCTCTTCTATATATGCCTGTTGCTGGTTGTAGCTGATGACAAAAACAAATGGTTTATTTGCTTTCGCAAGCTCGTTCATACGTTGCTGTGCTTCCCGCCGATTGTAGATTTCCATCTTTTTACAGTATCGTTCGTAATTTAAAAAGTAAATATTTTTTTATATCTGCTTTTAATTTCCCTTTTTTTGTGTTAAAATTGAGATGAATATTTCTTTTGAAATGATCAAATAATCATTTTTAGTTTTGGAGGTACATTATGAAATGGAAATATCGCATGAGAATGCCTTTTTCTACTATTTTCAGTAGAAAAAAACAGGCTTTTCTCGGACTAGTCGTTTTACTTTTTTCTATTTTTCTTCTTCCGCTTCAATCTTATGCGGCTTTAGAAGAAATAAAAAATGGAACGGATATCTCAACCTTGGATATTCGTAAGTTTAATTTGAACATCAACAATTTTAGTGTTTTATCTAAATCACAGGCTGTTGATCAGTTTCATTTATCGAATCCCCACTATGAATATCTCTGGGGTGCTGCCTATCCAGGCGAGATGGAGAACTTTACTCTTAAAGTAGATAAAAGTAAAAAGCAGGATCAAGTTTTTGAAAATCCTCTTTCTCTAAAATTCACAAATATTGGGACAGTTAATGGTAAGCAAGTAGATGCTTACTTAAAATTCAATAAGGTAACTCTTCACTATCTAAACACTGCTCAAGCAGAGTCTGAAATGAATATTACTCAAAAATCTACTGTTGAATTTTTCTCAATTTCTGAATTATGGGAAAGTAGTGCTTTTGAAATTGGTAATGTTCCTTACGTAGATGCGAATCATGACTACATCATGAATAAAGCATTTTGGATTGATGCTGATGTAACAGCCGAGTTGAGTTATGCAGATGGTTCAGAGACAGATTTGAAGTTGGTCATGAAACCAACGGATATCGATGCAATGGATGCAAACAACTTGAAGGAAACCTTCTATATTAAAGGTTACCAAAATGATGTTAATCTTCGTCTGATGAACAATGCCAATGTTTTGAAACAGGAAGACCAAGGAGAACGAACTGCTTGGATTGCGACTCAGATTACAAGTGGTAGCTATTCTGAGAACAATATCTCTGGTTTCGCCCTTCGATCGAATAGTAATAGGATGAATTTTGCTTATTCATCAACAGAGGTTGCTTCGGCCGTCTTTGGTCTCTATGTTGAAAAACTTGATCCGAGCCCTGTTCTAGAAGTTGATCCTACAGAGATTCCAGCTAAAGAGGGGCAAAATATCACTTATAAAGCAAGGTTTAAAGTTCCGGTTCCTGGCAAAGATCTTTTGGCAGCGCCTTCATCTATCGAAATGGTTCAGAATTTTGATGAGCGCCTTGATTATCAAGGACTTAAAGTGGAATCAGGTGGAGTGACTCTACAGGAAGGGCGTGATTATACTATTGAAAAGAATGGTCAAACTGTTACTGTTAAAATGACACCTGAATACATAAAAGCAAATTCTTCTGCTGAAATTATTGTAACTTATAATACTACTACAAACAAAAAAGTAGAAGAAAAAGGTCCTGAAAAGATTGACAATACTGTAACATTGCATGTTGATAATTTATCAGCTCCTTCTAATCAGGTAAGCACTGCCCTTCTTTATGAAAAACATCATGAGTTTGTGAGTGGGACTCCAGGTAAAGTGCTTCCACAAGAAGTGAAAGACTTGCTTCCGGCGACGGATAAGAACTTGGCTAATGGTAGTCAAGTAACTCCAACACAACCAAGTCAAACAGAAGTGAAGACGGC
>CALIJD010000166.1 GCA_938017885.1 uncultured Granulicatella sp. | reverse complement strand
TTGAATTTCTGAAACCATCGGTCATATATATCCCCGCTCCATAAGCAATAAAACTAAACATTAATCCAACTAGCCCAAACACTCTCTTCCAAAAACTCATAGAAACAGAAACTCCCATTTGAGCGCCATCTTCGGTTGCAAACTGTCTTGGGACGATTCTCTTAGATTGCTCGAAACTCGCACCAAAGAGTTTGTTTTTTGTTTGCATCATCAATCCCCTTTTCTAATCCTTCTCTTTCTTGTTTGAGCCATTCCCATCATTCTACTCAAACTTCTCATAGTTCTTAAGATATCAGTTTTTGTTAAAATGTCAACGTTTTTCCATAGTCCTCACCCTGCTTTTTCCAACAAAAAAGCCATCCCTACCAGTTTCCTAGTAGGAATAGCCTTCGAATCTTTATTTCCAAAAATCATCGTAAATTGTAATTGGTAAGTGACGTTTATGTTCGGTCTTTCGATACCAATTTTCAATCGTCTCTGCTGCTTTTTCGTTGATGTCTTTTCCTTCGAGATAATCATCAATCTCTTCGTAAGTAACCCCAAGCGCTACTTCGTCCGGAAGCGATGGACGATCTTCTTCAAGGTCTGCCGTTGGAACTTTCAAGTATAGGTGTTCTGGAGCGCCCAACACTTGTAACATCGCACGGCCTTGACGTTTATTAAGACGCCATAATGGAGTGATATCCGCAGCTCCGTCCCCGAATTTCGTATAGAAACCTGTTACCGATTCTGCCGCATGGTCTGTCCCGATAACGGCACAACCCGTTTGACCTGCAATCGCATATTGAGCCACCATGCGTTCACGTGCCTTGATATTTCCTTTATTGAAGTCTGAAATTTCCATTCCAAGTTCTTCAATACTGCGTTCAGACGCATCTACCGCATCCTTCACATTTACTCGTAGCACGTCGGTTGCCTTCATAAAGTCAATCGCATCCATGGCATCTTGTTCATCTGCTTGCACCCCATAAGGAAGGCGCACGGCATAGAAACGATACACTTTTCGGTCTTGTTCTTCGTTTAATTCATCAATTGCCATTTGCGCGAGTTTCCCAGCGAGCGTTGAATCTTGTCCGCCACTAATCCCAAGGACATACCCATTCAAGAATGGGTGCTTTGCAAGATACGCTTTTAAGAAATCGACGGTTTTACGAATCTCTTCTTTTGGATCGATGGTTGGTTGGACACGAAGCGTTTCGATAATTTTTCGTTGTAATGGTCTCATAACGTTCCCCTTACTTTGCGTTTTCTTTCGCCAACTGTTCTGATTTAAGACGCACTTCTTCTCTGATTTCCGCAATACTTGCCAATTTTTGGTCGTATGTCTTTTGAGAGAGATCGACTGGATATTGCTCTGGGTTCAAGATACGTTTGTATTCGTCCCATAGCGCTTCGATTTGCTCATCTTTGTACGCTTTAATTTCTTGAAGTGTTGGTAATTCATACACGCGTTTTCCGTTTTCGAAAATCAGTTGTAAAATTGGACGCGCTGTAAAGTCTGTCACTGTTTTATTGATATAAGTGTAAACTGGATGGAACATAAAGAGCTCATCTAAGTGGTCTGGACGTTCATCCCATAATGCGATGTAGTCGCCTTCAGATTTGCCATCTGAATTGCGTGTAATACGCCATACTTGTTTCTTACCCGGTGTGGATACTTTTTCCGCATTGTTCGAAATCTTCATTGTATCCACCATTACGCCGTTTTCGTCTTCGATACTTACAAGCTTGTACACACAGCCAAGTGCTGGTTGGTCATACGCTGTAATTAAACGAGTCCCAATTCCCCAAACATCGATTTTAGCACCTTGCATCTTTAAGTTAAGGATTGTTTTTTCATCTAAGTCACTTGACGCGTAAATTTTCGCTTTTGTAAATCCAGCTTCGTCTAATTGTTGACGAACTTTTTTCGACATATACGCCATGTCACCACTGTCGATACGAACGCCTAAGAAATTAATCTTGTCACCGAATTCTTTGGCCACACGGATGGCATTTGGAACACCAGATTTCAAGATATCATACGTATCGACTAAGAATACGCAGTCACGGTGACTCGTGGCATAAGCTTTGAACGCTTCGTAGTCATCACGGTACGCTTGTACTAATGAGTGGGCATGTGTCCCAGAAACTGGAATGCCAAACATCTTGCCAGCACGAACGTTACTTGTCGCATCGCATCCACCGATGTATGCTGCACGTGTTCCCCAAATGGCTGCATCTAATTCTTGCGCACGACGAGTACCGAATTCTAATACTGGATCGTCTCCTGAAACCATACGCACACGGCTCGCTTTGGTTGCGATAAGAGTTTGGAAGTTGACGATATTTAATAAAGCTGTTTCAATTAATTGGCATTCCGCAAGTGTTCCTTCAACTTGCACAAGAGGTTCGTTCGCGAAAACGAGTTCCCCTTCTACTGCTGAGCGGATGCTTCCTTTAAATTCGAAGTTTTCTAAGTATGTTAAGAATTCTTCTGGATAATGTCCAAGTCCACGTAAATATTCAATGTCTGTTTTTGAAAAACGTAATTGTTCAATAAAGTGGACAATGCGTTCTAGTCCAGCAAAAATCGCATACCCATTTTCAAATGGTAACTTTCTGAAATATGCTTCGAAAATCGCTTTTTTCTCAGACACGCCTGTTTCCCAATACGTTTTCATCATATTAATTTGGTATAGATCTGTATGTAGTGTTAAACTATCATCTTTATAAACTGAGTTCATCTATTGATACCCCTTTTTTATTGTAATTACCTCTTTATTTTACACCAGTTCTGGACAATTGTACATGGATGGAGACTTGAAGAAAAAAAGCAAGCCCTTCGTTAGACTTGCTTTTTTCTCTATTTATTTTTTATAGGTCTAAGAATCCTTCGTGCGGAGTCATATGGAAGTATTCCGCAATTTCTTGTAATTGCGCATCTGTGATTTCTTGTAGGATTTTTCCTCCTTGTGCACCGACTTGAGAATAAATCATCGCAGCTTTCTCAATCACTTCGATTAAACCGTATGTTTCATCCAAAGTATCACCTGCAGCAAACAATCCATGATGTGGCCAAATCACAGCACGAAACTCAGCCATTTTCGCAGCGGTTGCTTCTCCAATCGCATTTGTTCCAGGTGTCATATAAGGAATCACGCCGATACCTTCTGGGAAGACAACAATGGATTCAGCTTGCATTTTCCATAGAAGTCTTGATAAATGACGTTCATCTAATGGTTGTGTAAAGCTTAAGGCGATTAAGTTTGTTGGGTGGCAATGAAAGACTACTTTATGATTTGGATTCACTTTAAGTCGTTCGATATGGCTCATTAAGTGACTTGCAAATTCTGAGGTTGGCTTTCCGCCATCTTCGAATCCCCATAGCAATTCTGCTTTTTGCCCATCTTCTGAAATACGAACTAACCCTAAATCAAGAAGCGGTTGATTCGTAATATTTCTGAAGTAACGGCCTGTACCTGTTACTAAGTAATAGTAGCCTGCAAGTGTGGATGCGTCGAATCCTAAGTCAAGGACACGTTTCACTTCTTTCACATCTTCATACGCTTCTACTTCACTGGCTTCTAAACGTACGGATACGTTCCCGCCATTACGTTCATCCCAGTAACGCAAGTACGATTCT
>CALIJD010000165.1 GCA_938017885.1 uncultured Granulicatella sp. | reverse complement strand
TATTCGGGAACGGGGGAACTGGATTGAATCATAAAAGGTAGGATGAGAATCAGGGGTTATTGATTCGATGGGGATTATTTTAAAAATACTATAGAAATGGGAGGAAATCACTTGAAAAGTTATAAAGAAATGTTAGGGAAAAAAGAAAAATTTTCGATTAGAAAAACCACTTTAGGTGTTTTTTCAGTCATGATTGGGGCAAATCTATTACTTCTTCCGGGAGTTGCTGCGGATGAAGTGCCTTCAGAACAAGTTACGCCAACGACTTCAGCTAGCGAAACGACAGAAATGGAATTTAGAGAATCCGTTGCCAGACCAGAACCTGGCGAATCTTTAAACGATCAACCAAATCAAGGCCGACCAAATTTTGAACCAGTAAGTCCGGAAGATCAGGAGAAAGATCGTACGAATACTCCTCGTGTTCCTGAAGATAACCGGGAACATCCAGAGTCTAATGAGTATACAAATGTAAGTCCAAGTGACCCTCGGGATGTAGAGGTAAAAGGAGTCACTAAACGGCTTGTTTTGAATGATATTCCAAATAGCGGATTATCAAGTGCTTATTATAACGCCATCGAGAAAGCAAAAAAAGCTGGATTTGAAATTGAATATACCGATCGCGTTGTCGGACGTTCAGACGATATTTCTGGAGAATCTTCTTATGAAGCGAATATCATTGAGAATTTCATTGAAAACAATCAAGAAAGACTGAAAAATTATAAAAAGAATCGTATTTTAAATCGTCTGCAATATGAACGAGAATCGAAAGAGCATGAACATGCTACTGAGGACTTTCAAAGTTACCAATTCGAAGGAAATGACCTGCGACAAGCTGTGAACAATCAAACGGTGATTCGAGGATATGAATATGGGGCTAAAACAATCGTAACCGCTTCAGAATACTACCCTGCGGAAGCTGTAAAATATATTAATAGTTTAGACGAATTGAGCTTTAAAAATATGCAAACAACGACGAATGCTCCCGAAGAACATTCGAATGGACAAGTAGCTGTACTAAAACAAGGGCAACCTGTCACCGTTTCTGAACGAGGATTAGAAGGTACGTATTTAACCGTTGACGGAGAACGCAAGCAAGTGACTCGAATGGATCATGAGTATACATTGGTCAGCTCCCCTTACGAAGATCAAAAAGCGTTACTTTGGATTAAAAATGTAGGTGGAAAACTCAGTGTGACAGCTGGGGCAGACCGTGTAACGGATAAGCCTTTAACGATTAATGTGAAGATTCGTTATTATGACGAAAATGGACACGAAATTGTGAATAATACAGGAAGCAATTTATATGCGATTAGTGATTTAACGCACGGTACTAGTCGTAAAGTTTTAGACAGCTACACTCCTACTGGATTAGTGGCGCGTATTCAATACAATGATCAAATTGAAGATCAATATATGAACTATTCTCAAGCATACACGTCACAGTGGAGCGTCTATCGTCGAGACGAAAATCAAAAAGTAACGTTCCACCGAGTGCAAGGGTGGACGGAAACACATACACCAATCTTAGGCGATGAAATAACAGAAGAAGTCATTCCTGAAACAGATGCTCAAGGAGTCGTCAAAGGCCATTATCATATTAGTAGAGATAAGGGATATGAGCATGTGGTTTATGTTCCCGTATTTAATTATGAACAAATAGATGAAAAGAAATCTGTGACAATTGGGGAACAAGATGAAATTGTTCCGATTCCAGGGTCTTCTATTACACGCCAAGGAAATGAATTATATTCAGTTGGCGACAATATGCATGTGGAAAACGGATCTCATTTCCACTATGCAGGCGATAGTCTTGATAAATACGGATGGCAGTATAGCCGAAGAACCAAGTATTATGGAACGGTAGCTGTCGCAAGCAAAACGAATCAATTTACTTTCAGCACGACCTTTGGCAAAACTGGAGAATACGTCTCAATGGATCTAAACTACGATACATTAGATGTTCCAACGCCAGAAGGGGATGAAACAGATCCGGATGAATTGATTAGTGTTCCGAAAGTACAAACAACAAGATGGATTGCGGAAGTTCCTAATAAGGTCTTGAAAAAGACAGAATACCATCAACATATCACTTATGCGGATGATACAGGTCGAGAAATTGCGCCAAGCAATGTCCAGACGTTCACTAAATTAAAAGTAGAGGATCTAGAACATCATTCTAGCTCTGATTACTATTTTGATGGATTATTAACAAAAGCAGAACAGGAAGAATTATATCGAAATTTCCATGAAAATGGGGAGTTATTTATTACTCGAAACGGAGAGCGAGTCAATGCGAAAGAGAGTAATGATGTGTATGAATATTATAATTATCGTCCGAACAGCGAAGGAGTATTAGAACGGGTAGGAGAAAAACGTCAGATTGTTGGTTTAGTGACAAAAGAAGTTCCTCATCCAAGAGTATCTGGATGGAAACCGACTCGTTGGAAAGCAGCCTATCCATTTTATGGGGTAACGAATGCGTACTGGCCTGAGTCAGCGAATTTAATGGAAGATTATAAGAAAAAGATTCCAGCACAATGGACTGGAAAAAATGTTGAGGTCGCAGGTGGAGAAGGTGTTGAAATGGGTGATGGAAGTCAAACGGTTCTATACCATGTTATTTACACTCAATCAACAGAAAGAGAGTCTACTCGTTTTGTTACTGTTCAAGACGGTACTGAAGTAGAAATTTCTCCAACGCTTGAAGGCGTGCACGAAGCGCCAGCCTTCTTACAAGGCGAAAAATACCATTATAATGGCATTACGACTACAGTTTCTGGGGTGACCACGCATTACTATGATTTAGTAACAGGCGATAAACCTCCAGTTGAATCGAACCAAAAAGAAGAAAAACCGGTGACGCGCTTTGTAACGCTTCAAGGCACACAAGAAGTCGAAGTAGCCGAAACGGTCGAAGGTACACAAGCTGCTCCAACGTTCTTACAAGGAGAGAAATATCACTTCAATAAACAGACGAAAACGGAAAATGGGATTACCACACACTACTATGATTTAGTAACAGGAGATAAACCAGCTGTCGAACCAAATCAAAAAGAAGAAAAAGCAGTGACACGTTTTGTGACGGTTCAAGACTCACAAGAGGTCGAAGTGGCGCCAACCGTTGAAGGTACGCAAGCTGCCCCAACGTTCTTACAAGGTGAGAAGTACTACTTCAATAAACAAACGAAGACAGAAGACGGGATTACGACGCACTACTACGATTTAGTAACCGGCGAAAAACCAGCTGTTGAGCCAAACCAAAAAGAAGAAAAAGTAGTCACTCGCTTTGTGACGCTCGAAAATGAACAAGAAGTGGAAGTGGCGCCAACTGTTGAAGGTACGCAAGAAGCCCCAACGTTCTTACAAGGAGAGAAATATTTCTTCAATAAACAGACGAAGACAGAAAATGGGATTACGACGCACTACTACGATTTAGTAACGGGAGATAAACCAGCTGTTGAGCCAAATCAAAAAGAAGAAAAAGCAGTAACCCGTTTTGTGACGGTTGAAAACGAACAAGAAGTGGAAGTAGCACCAACTGTCGAAGGCACACAAGCTGCGCCAACGTTCTTACAAGGAGAGAAATATTTCTTCAATAAACAGACGAAAACGGAAGACGGGATTAC
>CALIJD010000164.1 GCA_938017885.1 uncultured Granulicatella sp. | reverse complement strand
ATTATGAACGAACACGAATTACAAAATTTAACCGAGGAGATTTCGCGCACTTCTTTTCACCGCGAATTCACGCACAAAATCACTTATAACAATCGTCTACGCTCCAGCGGTGGTCGTTATCTTCTGAAGACGGGAAATATCGAGATTAACCCCCTTGTCGAACAAGAACTTGGGCTAGAAGCTTTGATTGGCGTCATTAAACATGAACTCTGCCATTATCACTTGCATCAAACAGGTCGTGGCTACCGTCACCAAGACCAGGACTTTAAACAACTTCTTCATCAAGTGGGCGGCAGTCGATTTATCGAACGAATGAGAGAGCCCAACTTCATTTACGAATGTACGGCGTGCCATCACTGCTACCCTAGAATGCGCAAGATGAATACAAAACGCTATGTGTGCGGAAAATGTCGTGGAAAATTAATTCTTTTAGATTGAAATTCCAACAAACATTTGATAAACTGAAATAGTTCTGCGGTCGTGGCGGAATGGCAGACGCGCTGTCTTGAGGGGGCAGTGGGTGTATACCTGTGCGGGTTCAAGTCCCGCCGGCCGCATAAAGAAAACGAAACACCCTAGATGGATGACCATCTAGGGTGTTTTTGTGCTTATAAATATTTTTGTTTATTCACATTGACGCAGTGGTTTATTGACTTTCTTTTCATCACTCGTGATTCAAGAAAGTCTAATAAACTGTGCGGACGAAAGACAACGAAGCAAAAATAGCTCACACTGTGAGCTATTTTTTGTCTTCTGTCTTTCTGCCTACCTCATCGTCACAAATTCCTCTGATCCTGTTGGATGGATTGCTACAGTTGCATCGAAGTCAGCTTTAGTGGCTCCCATTTTAATGGCTACGGCAAATCCTTGAATCATTTCGTCAACGCCATATCCAATCCCGTGGAGTCCGACTACTTTTTCGTCTTTTCCTGCTGTGATTAGTTTGAAGCGTGCTTGTTGGCGATGGCTTGTCACAGCTGAATACATTCCAGCAAAAGTTGATAAGTATGTTTTTACGTTTTCTTTTCCAAACTCTTTAACGGCTTGTTCTTCACTAAGCCCTACTGTTCCAATGGCTGGATGTGAGAACACGACTGTTGGAATCGTAGTGTAGTCCATTTTCGCGTTTGTTTGTCCGTTAAATAAACGTTCTGCTAATGTACGGCCTGCTTTAATCGCTACTGGTGTTAATTCTTTTTCACCAGAAACGTCACCCAGTGCGTACACTCCTTCAGCCGTTGTTTCTTGGTACTCATTCACTTTGATAAATCCACGTTCTGTTAATTCAACACCTGCTGCTTCAAGGTTTAATCCAGCTGTATTTGGAATGCGTCCTGTTGCCCAAATGACTTTTTCAGCAGTAAAAATTGTTCCATCTTCAAATTGAATTTCCACACTTCCATTGTCTGATGGAACTAATTTTTGAGGCACTTTGTTTGTGTGCAAGGTAGGTCCTGATTTTTCCATTTCTGCAACAAGCACTTCGATAATCGAATGGTCGAAATTACGAAGTGGACGATCACGGCGAACAAATAGGTCTGTCTTCACGCCTAGAGCATGTAAAACACCAGCAAGTTCTACGGCAATATATCCAGCGCCTAATATGGCTACAGATTGTGGCAACTCATCCCATGCAAATACATCGTCAGAAGTGCCTCCAAGTTCTTTCCCTTCTACATTTGGAATCGCAGGTTTTGCCCCTGTCGCGATCACAATATGGTTTGCACGATACTCTTCCCCATTCACTTCAATCGTGTGGGCATCAACAAAGCTTGCATATCCTTTAATTACGGTCACGTTGTTACGTTCAAATGTTCCATTATAAGAATTACGTGAACGGTCAATATACGCTTCACGGTTTTTCTTTAGTGTCTTAAAATCAAATTTTACATTTTCTGCTGTAAAACCATAGTCTGGTCCATACGCGTGAATCGCTTCAGCAATTTGCGCTCCATACCACATGATTTTTTTAGGAACACAGCCGATATTCACACATGTTCCTCCAAGTAAGTTTCCTTCTACTACGGCAACTCTTGCACCATGCATTGCGGCACGATTTGCTGTAGCAATACCACCGCTTCCGCCACCGATAGAAATTAAATCAAATTCTTTCATTCATTTTTCCTCCTTTTTGTCACATTCATTCTATCAGAGCACTTTTGCTTTTGTCTTAAACCCTGCTCATGAAATGCTTCTAAGCACACAAAAAATGATTACTGCAAAGCCTTGCGGCTTTTTATAATCACTGTAACGTTGCACCGGTGTAAGCCGTGGTCTTACTCCTTCGAAGCTTCAAACGTGGAGTA
>CALIJD010000163.1 GCA_938017885.1 uncultured Granulicatella sp. | reverse complement strand
CAAGACCTTCAATTTTTTGTAATAATAGATAAGGATCTTCGTCTAAAATCTGTTTAGCTTTGTCTTTAAACATTCCAATAATCTTTTGCGCGATAGAAGGAGTAAAACCCAAATTCGTTAACTCAAACATTAATTTTTCTGTGCCTTGATTTTGAGTAATAACTTCACGAATCATTTCCTTTTTCTTTTTCGTTAATCCTGTAATTCCCTCCAGAGCATTACCATCATTTAATATCCGTTCGAGGGCATCTTCTCCTAATTTTTCGACGATTTTCTCGGCTGTTTTCTCACCGATACCAGGAAAATGAGTGCTTGAAAAATATTGAATGAGGCCTCTTTTTCCAGTAGGTTGTGTTTGTTGATAATTATCCGCTTGAAACTGTTCTCCGTATTTTGGATGAGAGACAATTTTTCCATTAAAACGATAGGAAATATCCGAATGAATTTGGCCGAAAATACCTGTAACAACAATCTCGTCATCTACTGATACACAGTTTGACTCAATCACACGGACTAACAAAACTTTGTAAAAATTTTGTGCATTCTCAAAAAATGTTGTCAGTACTTCTCCAACAATATAATTAGCCTCGCTCATTGGCTATCTCCTTTCTTTAAAATTTTAAACGTATTGACGTTCTTTTCCTTCCATAAACGCTTTATCAATAATTCCTCCACCAAGACATTCTTCTCCGTTATAAAAGACAACAGCTTGCCCAGGAGTTATCGCGCGGACTGGTTCATCAAAGATAACTGTTGCAAGTGTTGGGTCATTTTGATCTATTACGACTTTGACTTTTGTATCTTGCTGACGATATCTAAATTTAGCGGTACATTCGAAAGTATTCTCTCTTAGTAAATCATTTGTAAATTGAATATCTGTAGCCGTTAAGCTATCTGAATAAAGGTTTGGATGATGGAAGCCTTGTCCTACATATAAAGTATTTGTTGACAAGTCTTTTCCAATCACAAACCAAGGATCATTAGTCTTTCCACCTCCGCCAATGCCGAGGCCTTGACGCTGACCAATCGTATAGTACATCAGTCCTGCGTGGTCACCTTTAACTTCTCCATCAAGTGTCACCATTTTTCCTGGTTTTGCTGGTAAATAATTTGATAAGAACTCATTGAAATTACGTTCTCCGATGAAGCACACTCCAGTAGAATCTTTTTTCTTTGCTGTTGCAAGATTATACTTTTCAGCAATCTCACGGACTTCTTTCTTCTCTAAATGACCAATAGGAAACATCGCTCTTTCCAATTGTTTCTGATTCAATTGACTTAAAAAATAAGTTTGGTCTTTATTATTATCTTTTCCTCTTAATAAGTGAACAATTCCGTTCTCGTCTTTTTCTACACGAGCATAGTGTCCCATAGCAACATAATCTGCTCCTAATTGCATCGCATAATCTAAAAATGCTTGGAATTTCACTTCTTTATTACACATCACATCTGGGTTTGGTGTACGTCCTAGACGATATTCGCGAAGGAAGTATTCGAACACACGGTCCCAGTACTCTTTTTCAAAATTTACTGAATAATATGGAATTCCTATTTGTTCTGCAACAGCAGCAACGTCTTTATAATCTTCTGTCGCAGTACAAACACCATTTTCGTCCGTATCATCCCAGTTTTTCATAAAAATACCAATGACATCATATCCAGCCTCTTTTAATAAGAGAGCTGTTACGGAAGAATCCACTCCTCCACTCATGCCAACAACAACCCTAATTTTTTCATTACTCATTTTTTCACCATCATTTCTTTTTATTTCCTGAACTAGTCGATTTGAAGGTCGAGTTGTCAGATTTATCCTTAATTTTAAATTTATTTTTTAATTTTTCAAAAAAATTGCTTGAAAATCATTGAAAATGCGATAGTACTGGGATTTTTGCCCAGTTGTGCTTTTGACAAACGATTTCATTTTCACTATAATTATATTGAGAAAAAGGGGGCGAAGGTGTATGATGATCTCTTTACGAGCAGCACGGGTTAATCGTAATTTAACACTGTTAGAGGCCGCCAAATATCTTAAAATAAACAAAGATACGCTTACGAAGTATGAAAAAGATTCAACTAATCTTCCATATTCTTTAAGCAAGAGAATGCAGGAGCTATATGAAGTTCCTAGCGAGAATCTTTATTTTGGCGATACTTTGAGCTTCGTAGCACAATTCAAACCGCTACCAGAAGTCGAATAACAGTCCATAGGGTACTCTGCCCGTGCATGATAAATGAGACAGTTCATATTGAACTGTCTCTCTTTCTTTGTCCTTATTTCGTTGTTACTTCTAGAACTCCACGTTCTACTAAGCCTTCTAAAATGAATTCCAATTTTTCAACAGCCATTGCTGTATTTGATTTTCCATACAAATCTACTGTTTGAAGACCATTCTTAGTAACCGTTGAAATTTTTAATGATTTTCTATCTTTGTCAACCATCACTTTTAATTTTAAGCCACGATGATCATCAATGGTATTATCTAAACTACGAATTAGTTGAAAATTCCCAGATTTTGTCTCTGTAAAGCCATTATCACGTAATGTGTATCCTTTACATGTTGGACTAACCGAAAATACTTGGTTTGACCCTTTTAATGATGCAGTTGGTGTAAATGCCATATACGTTTCTCCTCTTTCTTTTCCTACAAAATTAGTTTACCATATTTTACCTTTAAACAAAAGCTCTCTTTTACCAGAGAGCATCCACAAATGCATCAATGTCCTCTCTCGTTGACCCCATTCCAAATGAAAGTCTAATTGACTCTTCAAGACGACTTGATTCATCCGGATACATTGCAGATAATACCGGACTAATTTGCACACTTCCAGCTGAGCAAGCAGATCCAGCAGATACTGAAACATCTTTCAAATCATTAAAGATTAACGTTTGCGTAGCTTTTCTTCCTTTTATCCAGAGGTTACATATATGTGGATTCTTTGGATTAGGCAAACCATTGATTTCAAATGCAATGTCTTTTTGAGTTAATCTAGCAACGAGGTACTCACGTAAATCTTCATATGTTTGAACTAAATCGTCTCTATTATTTACAACGATTTGTATTGCTTTTTCCAGACCTAAAATATAAGGAACGTTCTCTGTTCCTGCTCTAAACCCTAACTCTTGTCCGCCACCCTTAATTAAAGCGTGAATAGGAGCATCTTTTGATTTATATAAAAATCCAATTCCTTTTGGCGCGTAAATCTTATGCCCAGAAGCTGTTAAATAATCAATCCCCTCAACTGTTAATGGTTCTTGCGCAAAGGCTTGAACGGCATCTGTATGGAAATAAGTAGGAGTTTCCTTTAACAGAGCTGCAATTTCTTCGATTGGAAAGCGGGCACCTGTTTCATTATTAACGGTCATGATAGAAACAAGACGAGTATCCTCTCTAAGAGCTTTTTCAACCGCTGACACCTCAATACTTCCCTCTCTATTCGGAGCTAAATACGTTACATCAAAACCTTCCTGTTCTAAAAACTCAGCTGATTTACGAACAGATGGATGCTCCACTGCAGAAACAATAATATGACCTTTTTCTTTTGCAAAATGTTTTCGAATACTTTCAAATACTAAGTTATTTCCTTCAGAACCTGAACTAGTAAAGATAACGGCATCGTGTGGAGAGGCTTGTAGTTCTTTTAAAATAGCTTTTCTCACACGTTCGATTTTTTGTTTCTGTTCACGACCAATGCGATACACACTAGATGGATTTCCAAAAGAAGCCATTTCCTTCGTAATCACTTCTAACACTTGCGAATGAACCGGTGTTGTTGCTGCATAATCTAAGTAATTCACCATGTATTCTCCTCACTTTCAAACAATACTATTATACGGAATATCTATTTATTGTCCTAATAAGACGTTTTAATCTTTCCTATTATATCATTCTTTTAACTTATGATACACTAAACATAAAGAAATATAAGGAGGAGCTAAAATGAACCACCAACCGCTCGCTTACCGCATGCGACCTCGTACGATTGAAGAAGTGATTGGTCAAGAGCATCTTGTCTCTCCTGGAAAAATTATCAATCGCATGGTTGTGGCTAAACAATTATCATCTATGATTTTATATGGACCTCCAGGAACTGGAAAAACCAGTATTGCAAGTGCTATTAGCGGTAGTACGAAAGTTACTTTTAGACAACTTAATGCAGCAACCGATACAAAAAAAGATTTACAAATTGTTGCTGAAGAAGCAAAGATGTCGGGTAGTGTTATTTTACTACTTGACGAAATTCACCGACTCGATAAAACAAAACAAGACTTTTTATTACCGCATTTAGAAAACGGTCGAATTATTTTAGTCGGTGCTACAACTGAGAATCCATACATTTCGATAAATCCTGCGATTCGTAGCCGTACACAAATTTTCGAACTCAAACCACTGTCTCCTCAAGATATAAAAAAGGCGCTTCTAAACGCGCTTGAGGACGAGGAACGTGGGCTTGGGAAAATGGATTTAGAGGTTTCAGAAGATGCATTGAATCACTTCGCAACGAGCACGAACGGAGACGTTAGAAGTGCCCTAAATGCACTTGAACTAGCGGCAAAATCTACTGAACCTGGTGAAGATGGAATCATTCATATTACGATACAAATCGCTGAAGAATGCATCCAAAGAAAGGCACTCTCCTACGATAAGGACGGAGAGCACCATTACGATGTCATCTCTGCTCTTCAAAAATCCATTCGAGGTTCAGATGTAAATGCGGCTTTGCATTACGCTGCTCGTTTAATAGAAGCTGGAGATCTCACAAGTATAATGAGACGACTCTTAGTTATTGCCTACGAAGATATTGGACTAGGAAATCCTCAAGGAGCTGCTCGCGCTGTCTCAGCTGTGCAAGCTGCGGAAAGACTAGGTTTACCGGAAGCTCGAATCCCACTAGCAAATGCCATTATCGAACTAGCCCTTTCACCGAAATCAAACACCGCTATCCGTTCGATTGATAGTGCCTTATCGGATGTCAGAAAAGGTCGTGCAATAAGTATTCCAGACTACTTAAAAGATGCTCATTATTCAGGAGCTCCAAAGTTAGGACGTGGCATTGGATATAAATATCCTCATGACTACCCTGGACATTTTGTAAAGCAACAATACTTGCCAGATGCTCTTAAAAATGAGGAATATTTTAAGGCAGAACCAACCTCTTCCTATGAGGAAGCCTTGATGAAACAATACCAAAAATATCGTCAAAATAATTAGTGATTTCTTAAGAAATCGGTACCAAAATTTTATTGCAATTCCCCTATTCATGTGCTACTATAATGACATAGAGATCTAAGATGTGCGCGGTATTTACTAAGTGTTGACCGAACAATTTACGACTTTTTAGGGATTCAGATTGATGTTACTGATAACAAGCCTTTTCACTTGGTAGTTAGGAAGTAATACATAGAAGCCCACCTGCTTTAGATGCGGGTTCAAACTAACAAATACATCAAACGGCATCGTTGGAAATCTATATAAAGTTATTAACTTTAGGCCACTCTTCGTGAGTGGTTTTTCTTTTACCTAAATTCCTATTTTCTTCCTTTTTGGTTCCCTTTTCATAACCTTCGTTTAGGTGTATAATAAGAATATCAAGAATAAGGATGTGATTTTATGTTTCATGAATATGAAAAAATTCTCGTTCCAATTGATGGTTCAAAAGAAGCAAAACTAGCCTTTGACAAAGCCATTGAAGTTGCCAAACGAAATCATGCGAAGCTTGTATTATCTCATGTCATCGATACTCGTTCTCTTCAAACTCCTACTGGATTTGAGGGTAATTTTTCAGATGAGATTCGTAAACAAGCTGAAAACTTATTTGCTGAATATGTTGATTATGCTAAATCTCTTAACTTTACAGATGTTGAAACCGTACTTGAATATGGTTCTCCTAAAGTGGTCATTTCTAAACAGCTGACAAAGGATTATAATATAGACCTTATCATGATGGGAGCTACTGGCTTAAATGCTGTAGAACGTCTCTTCATTGGTTCGGTATCTGAATATGTGATTCGGAATGCCTCTTGTGACGTTTTAGTCGTAAGAACAGACTTAGAAAACAAACGTCCATAATCATTTGATTTAAAGAAATAAGCACAGGATTTCTCCTGTGCTTTCTTTTTATTGGTTTTTTGTATCGAGTAAAATCGTTACTGGCCCATCATTTACAAGACTCACTTGCATATCTGCTCCGAACTCTCCTGTTTCAACAGTTAACCCATACTCCGTGCGTAGGATTTCATTGAATTCTTCATAAAGTTGAT
>CALIJD010000162.1 GCA_938017885.1 uncultured Granulicatella sp. | reverse complement strand
CTCCTAAGCTCGAAATCATTTCTGATAACGTAAAGCTAATGGTTACGATAATCACAGAGATTGCGAAAACAAAAGCTACATCTTGAACCGTAATTACAGTGTCTTTGCCGTAAGCTTTTTCTTCTTCCTCTTTAACGTCTTCTGTATACGCAAATTTAAAATGCTTTTTAAAGAATCCAATTGAAGGAATCATCAGTAAAATTAAGAAATAGAATACCATTAACAAATTATCAGCGACTGTAGCTGCAGAAATTAATTCTTTTGGAATATCAAATGCTGATGAAACAGCAACAAAGTTAACTCCTCCACCAATATAACTTCCGACCATCATCCCTGCAATATGGTTTAATACTGGAATCGATTTTGACAAGGCTAAATATCCTAATACTGCTCCAAGAACAGTTCCTACAGAACTCATTAAGAAGATAGCTAATAATCTTCCACTTTCCTTCCAGATTTGCTTTAAATCACATTGAAATAACAGCATTGGAATAGCTAGAGGTACAACAACACCCCAAACTTGATCGTAAACAGGTGAATCTACAGGAATAATCCCCAAGTTGCTTAAAGTTGCTGCCATTAATAGACCTATAATTGCTCCACTAATCTTTGCAGCCCATTTATATCGATTTTCTAAAAAGATACTGATAGTCGCAATCCCAACGATAATAGACCACAATACCCATGTATTATATGCATCAATCATAAAAACACCTCTTCTGGCTTTTTAACATACTAGAAAATTACCATATATGGTAATTTTTTACTAAAAAGAGCAAAAGAGTTGTTTATGTTCGATGTACTTTTGCTCTTTAAGACATTATCTTTGTTCATCTTCTTCTTGAATTGATTTTAAAAGCTCATCAATATGATTACCGTAATCCACTGATTCATCACGTTTAAAAATCAATTCTGGAGTCTTGTACAATGAAAGACGTTTGCCTAATTCACGACGGATTAGACCTTTTGATTTTTCTAAACCACGTTCAGTCGCTTGACGTTCACTAGCCAATTTTTGAAGTGTTGTGTAGTAAATAGTAGCAATCTGTAAATCGCCTGTCACTTCTACTTCAGTAATTGTAATTTCTTGTACACGTGGATCACGAACTTTTTTCGATAAAATATCATTTACTTCTCGTAAAATTTCTTGTGACACTCGTCCAACTCTAAAGTTTGCCATTTTGTCTCCTTTCCAACGAAAGAGGCACTGTAATCAGTCCCTCTTCGTTCAACTTAAATCATTAATTTCATCTTTAATGCGGTCTCGCACTATTTTCTATAACGGCTTGACCTTCTAGCTTTGGCGTCCACTTCGTTAAGCTTCATAAAATCTTCTCGATTTTCCTCTCCTTAACTCCAGTGTTCCAAAGCTAAACAGTCGGTCTCGCACTATTTTCTTTTAATTTCGACCATTTCGTACGCTTCAATGATATCGTCTACCTTGATGTCGTTGTAGCCCTCAATCATGATACCGCACTCGAATCCAAGTTTAACTTCTTTAGCGTCGTCTTTGAATCGTTTCAAGCTTGCTAATTCACCTTCGTAAATAACAATGTTATCACGAATCAAGCGAACTGAGCTTGATCGTTTAACAACACCTTCTAATACATAAGAACCAGCAATTGTACCAAGTTTAGATACAGTGTATGTTTCACGAACGATCGCTTGACCAGTAATTTTCTCTTCAAATTCTGGATCTAACATACCTTTCATCGCTGTTTCAATTTCATCGATAACGTTATAGATGATACGGTGTAAGCGAATATCTACTTGATCAGATTCAGCTTGAATTTTCGCTTGTGGCGTAGGTCTCACGTTAAATCCGATGATAATTGCGTTACTTGCTGTTGCAAGAGTAATATCGCTCTCGTTGATTGCTCCTACAGCTGTATGGATAATCTTCACACGAACGCCTTCAACTTCAATCTTTTGTAAACTTGATGCCAATGCTTCAACAGAACCTTGTACGTCGGCCTTGATGATGACATTAACTTCTTTCAATTCTCCTTCTTTCAAT
>CALIJD010000161.1 GCA_938017885.1 uncultured Granulicatella sp. | reverse complement strand
CATTAAACGAGTGGCAGGCTCTTTAGATAATATCGTTGTAGATAAATTAGCTCAAGATTCGCGTAAAGTTGTGCCCAATACAATGTTTTTCTGTATCGAAGGAGTAACAGTAGACGGTCATCATTTTGCGAAAAAAGCAAAGGAGTTAGGAGCTAATGTATTTGTTGCTTCCAAACCAATTAAAGAACAAGTGGGAGATTCCCCTGTGATTTATGTGAAAGATGTGACTCGAGTGATGACGCTTTTTGCGAATCATTTTCATGGTTATCCTTCAGAGAGTCTAAATATGATTGGAGTTACAGGAACAAATGGAAAAACGACTGTAACCCATATGGTAGACTATTTATTAGAAGAATTAGGAAAGCCAACTGCATGGATTGGAACGATGTATCGTAAAATCGGCGAGGAACGTATTGAAACAAGAAATACAACTCCAGAAATATTAACCGTGCATGAAACATTGCAAAAGGTTAAGGAAATTGGTGGAGATACATGTATTATGGAAGTTTCTTCTCATGCTCTTCAATTAGGGCGTGTGTGGGGGATTGACTATAATGTGGCGGTATTTACAAACCTTACGCATGAACATTTAGATTTGCATAAAACAATGGAAAATTATGCGCATGCTAAGAGCTTACTGTTCTCCCAATTAGGAAATCATTCTAAAAACGGAAAGCCACGCGTGGCTATCCTAAATCGTGACCAGGAATGTTTTGAGCAATTTGTATATTCTACCTCAGCTGAAATTATTTCATATGGCTTTACTGAAGAAGCAGATATTCGAGCTACTGAAATTGAAAGCAATGGAGCAATGACAACTTTTGTAGTAACCGTCAATGGTGAGAAATTTCCTGTAATGATTCCAATGATTGGATTGTTTAATGTTTACAATGTGTTAGCGGCGTTTGGAGTAGCGATGGTTAATGGAATTCCTTTACCAAAAGCGATTGAAAAAATTGCAAAGTTCCCTGGTGTAGGTGGACGGATGCAATTAATCCAAAAAGGTCAGCCATTCCAAGTCATTATTGACTTCGCTCACACTCCAGATGGGTTAGAAAATGTGTTGTCAACGCTCGAAGAAGTAAAAATGAATCGTGTAATCACAATTATGGGACATAGTGGAGGAAATCGGGACTCAAGTATGAGGCCAGAACTAGGAGAAATTGCTTTTGAAAAATCAGATTATGTGATTTTAACGGCAGACAATCCTAGACAGGAGTCTTTAGAAAAAATTTACTCTGAAATCGTATCAGGTAGAAAAAACGAAAATACTCCATATGAATGTGTAGATGATAGAAAACAGGCAATAGAACGAGCCCTAGAACTCGCACAAGAAGGAGATATCTTGT
>CALIJD010000160.1 GCA_938017885.1 uncultured Granulicatella sp. | reverse complement strand
AGGTTCAACTGCAAATAGAATTTATATCACAATTCAATAGGAGAGATTCAGTGAATTTACCAAATAAATTAACCGTAATGAGAATTTTCATGATCCCGGTATTTATCGTTCTCATGAGTTTGCCAAGTGAAGCCTTCGGTGCGATGAATCTTTTAGGTTCACAAATCAATGTTGTACACTTCTTGGCAATGATTATTTTCGCGATAGCTAGTTTTACAGATTATCTTGATGGCTATTTAGCACGCAGATACAAATTAGTAACAAACTTTGGGAAGTTTGCAGATCCTTTAGCAGATAAAATGTTAGTAATGACAGCTTTCATCATGCTTGTTTCATTTAATTTAGCCCCAGCATGGGTCGTTAGTATCATTGTCTGTCGGGAATTAGCAGTAACTGGTCTACGACTATTACTAGTGACTGACGGAGAAGTTATGGCCGCGGCATGGCCAGGAAAAGTGAAAACAGCTACTCAAATGTTGGCGATTATTTTTCTGTTGACGGATGATTTGTTCTTCAAGTCAATTGGAGTTCCAATTGGACAAATCTTATTATATAGTTGCTTAGTATTTACAATCTATTCAGGTTTGGATTATTTTGTAAAGAATCGACATGTATTTGCGGATTCATTTACTAAAACAGAATAACAAATGAAGCCTGAAACATTATTGTTTTGGGCTTTATATTTTTTACAAAAAAGAGTGTAAGGAAGGCGAAAAAATGAATGCGGAAATTATAGCAGTCGGAACTGAACTACTTATGGGTCAAATTGTAAATACGAATAGCGCGTATTTAGCTCAAGAATTGGCGAAAAATTCGATACCAACTTACTATCAACAAGTGGTTGGGGATAATGAAGAAAGAATGTTTGAAGCGATTGAATTAGCTGCTTCAAGAAGTGAGTTGATTATTCTCTCTGGTGGACTTGGACCAACGACAGATGATATTACTAAACAAGTACTGGCTCGATTTTTAGAAGTACCACTAGTCGAAGATGAGGTAGCTCTTCAAAAAGTGATTGATTTTCATGTACGTTCTCATCGGGATATGAGTGAAAATAATCGTAGACAGGCACTCGCATTCGAGGGCGGTACCGTTTTTAAAAATCATAACGGACTTGCAGTAGGGTGCGGTTTTGAAAAAGATGGCCGTCAATTCATTGTTTTACCTGGACCACCAAATGAATTAAAAATGATGATGCAAAAAGAAGTGCTCCCTTTCTTAAGAAAGAAAGTGGGCAAGGTAGATTTATTCGAGTCTCGTTATTTACGCTTCTTTGGAATTGGGGAATCTCGTCTTGTAACCATTTTAGAAAATCTAATTGAAGAACAAATAAATCCAACGATTGCGCCATATGCTGGTAAATTCGAAGTGATGCTTCGTTTAACGGCTAATGGGGAAACAGTAGAAGAGTGCAAAGACCTTCTTGATGGAATGGAATTACTTATCCAATCACAAGTTGGAGAATTTTTATATGGATATGGGGATCACAATACATTACAGGAAGTCACTGTTGAGTTATTAAAAGAATCAGGACTCACAATTTCCTCTGCTGAAAGTTTAACGGGTGGATTGTTTGCAGCTAGTGTCGTGGCGTTCGAAGGAAGTTCGGCATACTTCCAAGGTGGAACAGTCGCCTATCAAAGAGAATCTAAAGAAACGCAACTAGGTATCGATAGCAACTTGCTAGATAAATACGGTATGGTCAGTGCAGAGTGTGCAAAAGCTATGGCTGAGCAAGCGAGACTTCATTATCAAAGTGATTTAGGTATTTCATTTACGGGAGTAGCAGGGCCTAGTGAAATGGAAGGAAAAGAAGTCGGAACGATTTTCGTCGCATTAGCTTCTCAAACAGTCGTTGAAGTACTTGAATTACACCTTGCACGTAATCGTAACGATAACCGTGAATTTGCGGTACAACATGGATGGAATTTACTCAGAAAATATTTACTAAAGCAAGCGCGAACAAAATAAGAACAAATGTTCGCATATTGCTTGCGCATAGAATAGAACATAGTGTACAATATGTTTGACTTAAAATTCGTGGAGGAATTAAAACATGGCAGAAAATGAAAATCGTCAAAGAGCATTGGAAGATGCGCTAAAGAAAATTGAGAAAAGCTACGGTAAAGGTGCCGTAATGAAATTAGGAGAAAAAGTAGATACACAAATTCAAACAGTATCTTCAGGTTCTCTTGCGTTAGATATCGCATTAGGTGTAGGTGGATTCCCACGTGGACGTATCATTGAAGTATATGGGCCAGAATCTTCAGGGAAAACGACCGTTGCACTTCATGCTGTTGCGGAAGTTCAAAAACGTGGTGGAGTTGCGGCGTTTATCGATGCTGAGCACGCTCTAGATCCAGAATACGCAAAAGCTTTAGGCGTAAACATTGATGAATTATTATTATCTCAACCAGATACAGGGGAACAAGGATTAGGAATTGCAGATGCGTTAGTATCATCAGGAGCGGTTGACATTGTGATCGTTGACTCAGTTGCTGCGTTAGTTCCACGTGCTGAAATCGATGGCGACATGGGACAATCTCACGTAGGGCTTCAAGCTCGTTTAATGTCTCAAGCATTACGTAAATTATCAGGTTCCATTAACAAAACAAAAACAATCGCAATCTTTATCAACCAAATTCGTGAAAAAGTGGGCGTTATGTTCGGAAATCCTGAAACAACACCTGGTGGACGTGCCTTGAAATTCTACGCGACAGTTCGTTTAGAAGTACGTCGTGCAGACCAAATCAAACAAGGTACGGAAATTTTAGGGAACCAAACTAAAATTAAAATTGTTAAAAATAAAGTGGCTCCACCATTTAAAACAGCTGTTGTGGATATCATGTATGGAGAAGGAATTTCTCAACTTGGGGAATTACTCGATATGGCAGCAGACCTCGACTTCGTGAAGAAGAGCGGTGCATGGTACGCTTATAACGACGAGAAGATTGGTCAAGGTCGTGAGAATGCAAAAGCATACTTGGCAGACCATCCTGAAGTCGTTGCTGACTTGAACCAAAAAGTTCGTGCTCACTATGGCATAGGAGTAGCAGCTCCTGTTGAAGTGGAAGAAGAAGGACAAACAAGTTTATTAGACTAATCATTACAAAGAACCGGGCTAAAGCTAAATGGCTTGGTTCTTTTTTATGCAAAGTTTAGTAACTGCTTAAGGTTTCATAAGAATGCTAGCAATTTACTTTAAAATAATGTACTCTTATGGTTGGTATAATTTAAGAAAGAGGATTTATCAATATATGTTTAAAAGAAAGCCTTATGTAGGCCTAAGTGATAAAATTCGAAATCAGAAAAACTCGCAACAAATTCTCTTGGA
>CALIJD010000159.1 GCA_938017885.1 uncultured Granulicatella sp. | reverse complement strand
GATGTGTGAATATTGTTTACTTTACCATGAATGACTTCAGCACCAGCTTCAGATAGAAGGTTGATAACTCGGTTAACGCTAGAAGTGTTACCTGGGATTGGTGAACTTGAGAAGATGACTGTATCCCCTGGTTGAATAGAAATTTGGCGGTGAGTTCCATTTGCTATACGGCTAAGTGCCGCCATTGGTTCCCCTTGAGAGCCTGTACATAAAATAATGACTTTCTCAGAAGGGTATTGATTGATTTCTCGCCCATCGATAAAAGTATCATCTGGCGCTTGAATATAGCCTAATTCTCTAGCGGTTCGGAAACTAGCTTCCATACTACGTCCGAATACAGCTAATTTACGTCCAGTTGCAACAGCAACATCTGTTACTTGTTTTAGACGAGAAACGTTTGATGCGAATGTCGCAAAAATAATTCGTCCATCCACACGTTGGATAATTTCTTTAATTGATTTTCCAACAACTTGTTCAGATTGAGTAAATCCAGGAACTTCAGAGTTTGTACTGTCTCCTAAGAGGACAAGGACACCTTCTGAACCGATTTGTGCCATACGGTGAAGGTTCGCTGGTTCTCCAACTGGAGTGAAGTCGAATTTATAGTCACCTGTAAACACGATATTTCCTGGAGGAGTTTTAATCACGATTCCAAATGCATCTGGAATAGAGTGGGTAGTGCGATAGAAACTAACTTGTGTTTTACGGAATTTAATCACGCTGTCTTCGTCAATTTCGTGAAGAATCGCATCTCTTAAAAGTCCGTGTTCTTCTAATTTATTTCGAATAAGGGACATCGCAAGTTTCGTTGCATAAATAGGGATGTTCGCTTGCTTAATTAAGAAAGGAATCCCACCAATATGGTCTTCGTGTCCATGTGAAATAAATAGCCCTTTTACTTTATTAATATTTTGAACGATATAACTATAATCGGGTATCACGTAGTCGATTCCGAGTAAATCATCTTCAGGGAATTTAATACCGGCATCCAAAATGATGAGTTCATCTTGGAATTGAACGCCATAAGTGTTTTTACCGATTTCGCCTAAACCGCCAAAAGCAAATACGCCCGTTTCGTTGTTTTTAATATTTGGTTTCATTTTATTTGAACACCGTTAATTTAAATTCTGGGTTTTGTTTTTCGTAAGCTAGGTGTTTCTCATCTAGCTCTTGAATGAACTCTACGTTGTATTCAGTGTTTTCATCAACAAGGCGACGGGCTTCTACCTTGTCACTTGCTTCGATATACAAAGCTTCTGTGTTTTCACGACGTGGAGCCTCTGTTTTTGTTGGTTGGTAAGTAATTTTAAAAATCATGTATTTACTCCTTTAATTTTTTTCATAATGTTTCTATCATATTTTAGCATAGAATGCTTCTATTTTCATAGTTTTATAAGTTGAAAGAACATTCGTCTAGCAATTTTTCTAACAATTGATTGGGGGTTGAAAGAGAAGAGCTTTTTAAAGGTTGTTCAATTTTTTCGTATTTGAAAAAAATTGTATTCCATTTTCTTTGG
>CALIJD010000158.1 GCA_938017885.1 uncultured Granulicatella sp. | reverse complement strand
CCATATTTTTGTATATATAAAACTACCTCAGAAAGAATACTCTCTTCCAACTTTTTTTCATAGTATAATCAAATGTTTAGAAAGTCAACTACAACCCTGTGAACATTTGTTACTTTTAGCGTGCTAAAACATGACTCGTCTTTTACGAGTTTATTTCGAAATTATCATATATGATAATCTCAGTTAGACAAAAAAACACCCCGTCTAAGGCGAACCTTAAACGGGGCACTAAGTTTGATATTAGTCTAAGTTTTTCATGGTTGGGAATAATAGGACGTTACGGATGGATTGGCTGTTTGTTAGTAACATGACTAAACGGTCAATTCCGATTCCTACCCCACCTGTTGGAGATAAACCATATTCCAACGCTTGAATAAAGTCTTCATCGTGCGGATGCGCTTCGTCGTTCCCAGCAGATTTTTCTTCTACTTGTTTCATGAAACGTTCACGTTGATCGATTGGGTCTGTTAACTCTGTGAAGCCATTTCCGTACTCTTTCGTACAGATGAAGCATTCGAAACGATCTGTGAAGCGTGGGTCTTCATCATTTTTACGGGCTAATGGAGATACTTCCACTGGATGTCCGTAGATGAAGGTTGGTTGGATCAATGTTTCTTCAACGAATGTTTCGAAGAATTCGTTCACGACATGTCCAAATGTCATTGAATCTTCGACTTTCACGCCTTTTTCTTTCGCGATGGCGCGTGCTTCTTCGTCAGTCATCTGTGGCCAGAAGTCAACACCTGTTACTTCTTTAATCGCATCTACCATATGAATTCTCTTCCATGGAGCTTTTAATTCCACTTCATGTTCGCCATATGGAACTAATGTTGTTCCTAGTACTTTTTCAGCAACGTCTGAAATGATTCCTTCTGTTAAATCCATAACATCTTTGTAGTCTGTGTAAGCTGTATAGATTTCGATTGAAGTAAATTCAGGGTTGTGAGTGGTGTCGATTCCTTCGTTACGGAAAACACGTCCGATTTCGTATACGCGTTCCATCCCACCAACGACTAAACGTTTTAAGTGTAATTCTGTAGCGATACGCATGTATAATTCCATGTCTAACGCATTATGGTGTGTGATAAACGGACGAGCGTTTGCCCCACCTGCTAATGTGTGAAGTACTGGAGTTTCCACTTCTAAGTAATCACGGTCGTCTAAGTAACGACGGATTTCACGGATGATTTTACTACGGGTTACAAAACGGTCGAAGCTGTCACGGTTACTAATTAAGTCTAAGTAACGTTGACGGTATTGTTGTTCTACGTTTGTTAATCCGTGATATTTATCAGGAAGTGGACGAAGCGCTTTTGTTAAATGAACGAATTGTTCCGCTTTAACAGATAACTCACCAGTGTTTGTGACCATAACAGTCCCAACAACACCAACGATATCTCCTAAGTCTGCTTTTGTGAAGACTTCGTACGCATCATCTCCAACAGCATCTTTACGTACGTAAATTTGGATTTGGCCTTTGCCGTCTTGGATGTGGGCAAAACCAGCTTTTCCTTTTCCACGTTTTGTCATCATACGTCCAGCAATTTGAACTGTTACAGGCTCTTGTTCACTAAGAGATTCTTTTGTAGCTCCTTCAAATTGTTTGTGGATTTCTTCAGTTGTATTTTTTTGTTTGAATCCAGTACCGAAAGGATCGATTCCTTTTTCGCGTAACTGACTCATTTTTTCACGACGAACTTGTAATTGGTCATTTAATGTTTCTTGTGTTTCTACTTCGAAAGACACGTTTGTTCCTCCTTTGAACGGTGCTTGTTCTTCATAACTCTTCTTATTGTACCAAAAGAAGAGGCTTTATTGAAAGTATTTCAAGGCTTTTTGCTTAAATTTCTGCCAAGCGTTGTTTTTGACGTTCTTCACGTTCTAAATGTTCCATCACGAATTGGTCTAATAAGGCTTCTACCGTTTGTAAATTCTCAGCTTCGTTAATGGCTACTTTTGTTTTCGAGGCACGTGGCACTCCTTTTAAGTAGTAGCCTGCAAGCTTGCGGAATTCTTTCGTTGCGACCGCTTCGCCTTTAAGGTTCGCAAGTCGTTGTAAGTGTAATTTCGCAATTTCAATTTTCTCTGGAACGGTATTTTCTGGAAGCAATTCGCCTGTTTCTAAATAATGAACGGTTTGACGAATCATCCAAGGGTTCGCTAAGGCAGCACGTCCAATCATGACGCCATCTACGCCTGCGATATCAATCATGCGTTTTGCATCTTCTGGGCTACGAACATCTCCGTTTCCAATTAATGGAATGCGTGTTAAGTTCTTCTTCACCTCTCCTAGGATTTCCCAATCGGCTTTCCCATCATACATTTGAACACGAGTACGTCCATGCATCGCAACAGCGCTCGCACCAGCACGTTCTGCAGCGAGGGCATTTTCAACCGCATATAAATGTTCGTGATCCCATCCTGTACGCATCTTCACAGTCACAGGTTTGTCCACTGCGTCTACAACCGCTGCTACCATTTCGTATACCTTATTTGGGTCTAACAGCCATTTCGCTCCGGCTTCGGCTTTAATGACTTTGTTTACTGGACATCCCATATTGATATCGATAATCGCCGCTTCTGTATTTTCAGCCACGTATTTCGCCGCTTCAACTAAAGTATCTTTATTTCCGCCCATGATTTGAACGCTCAGTGGATACTCATTTGGTTCGATATGAAGCATGCTTAATGTTTTCTCATTACGAAATTGAATCCCTTTGTCGCTGATCATCTCACATACCACTAAACCAGCACCGAATTCTTTTACAGTGACACGGAAAGCAGAGTTCGAAATCCCAGCCATTGGGGCCACAACTACACTATTGTCAATTTGAATATCTCCAATTTTAAAACTCATTTTTTTCTCCTTTTTCAAACTGATTCGCATCTTAGCAAATCTTCGTTACGTATTTATAGTGATAATCGTAAAGAAGTCACTGATTAACAAGAACATCCCTTACGATTACCACTATCCATCTAAAAACACGAGCTGCAACCCCCATAGTGAGTGCGACTCGTGCGCTATGTTCACTTATTTCTTGCCGGATTATTGTACCATAACCCGCGTCAACTTGCATTTGTTTCCTCTTAGAGAATGATTTTTATTAGAACGAGTACATAGGCGAGGAGAAATCCTCCGGTCAAAGCTAATTGCCATCCTGCTTCTTCAAATGATTTTTTCTGAATCGTAATCCTCGAAAACAAAAGAAAGCTAATCAAAAAGAGAAGTCCCGCAATAATTAATCCCAGAGTCATCACACTGAATTCATTACTAGAGGGTAGGATATACGAACCCATTAGCAACATTGTTATAAAGACGAACACCCACGCTGTCCACATAAATCCATTAGCCCACTTACGTAACTTCCCTATCATCTCCTCATGATTCTATTATTTGATTATAAAAGATTTTGCATATTTTTACCCGAGGGCTTGAGTGTAAAGTAATGCTTGATATCCTAACCACAAGCTCATAACGAGTAGTTGTCCCCACGTATTCTTAAATGCTCTTTCCTCATACGAAATGTATAAGAAAAATAAGAGACTGAGAATAACGCTTAGAATTAAAAATGGGAATACCAATAAAAGGAGTCCCATACCAACTCCCATTCCAATCCTCCTCGAAATAGGGGAAAACAATAAAATCCATTGTGATAATAGTCCAAACCACATCAACTTATTTGCTGTCTTTTTTAATTTTTCAATTTCCATAATTTGCTTTTCCTTACTTCATTGGTATTGTATTTGACGGTAACTGAATAACGCCGCATACATTTAAAATAACAAAAGTAATCCAGAGAAGAATAAATAACATTATCCACCCCGTGTTTTTCAATGATTTTTCAGCAATTGAACTCCTTAAAAACTGTAAGAAACTAATGCCTACTAACATCAATCCGATAGGGAATAGGATGAACACGATGAACGCCGCACCATATCCTCCACCATACTCATAATGCGGTAAAAGCATCATCATATAAGTAAGTACTTGAGGAGCCATTCCTATCAGAAACAGTCTCCAAGCATTTCTTCTCTTCTTATCCATGCATTATCACCTCGATACTATTTTGTGATGCCATTTCAATATTTGTTTTGCTAACAATCTTGGATGTAGTGATATAAAGCAAATGATGATTCCAAATAAGAACACCACCAACCCAATCACTTCAAAAACGCTATTGAACTGCGAAAACACACCGAGCATGAATGCAAAAATAATGACAGATACACCGACCTTACGAACAGCCTTTGTAGTTGCTCTGTAATAATCTTCAATCGCTTCAGGTGTAACCGATGTATATTGCAACTTCACAAGTTCCTGATGCGTTTTTCTCCAATAATTCATCCCCATCCAGAAGATTCCACCGATGGTCATCGCTGAAAATAGCACTAAAACGGCTGCACCGATTTCGTCCATATTTTCAATAGAATTTACAAATGAATCCATCTCTTGAAAGGTCGCCATCGTTACCACTAAACAGATAAACGAAATAAGGGTAAACCACCCTGCTCCGTTTGAACGTTTTTGTTCCATGACAACCTCCTCTATGTTAGGTTCAGTATAAACAAAAACGAG
This sequence comes from uncultured Granulicatella sp., assembly GCA_938017885.1. Classification (GTDB taxonomy): domain Bacteria; phylum Bacillota; class Bacilli; order Lactobacillales; family Aerococcaceae; genus Granulicatella. The sequence goes on along the minus strand of CALIJD010000158.1, from coordinate 4,782 downwards.
CCGAGACCAAAGCCTCGGCTCATTTATTTTAAAAATTCTTTATTAATCTAAAATAGTAAATTTCTCAATAAACAACGGACTCACTGAACGGTTTTCGTGAATACGACGAATCGCTTCCGCCATTAATTGGTCCACACTGATTTGAACAATCTTGCCACCTGTTTTTTCTTCAGGAACTTCGATTGAGTCTGTTACGACTACTTCTTTAATCACTGAGTCGTTAATACGATCTAGCGCTGGTCCAGATAATACGGCGTGTGTACAGCAAGCGTATACTTCTTCCGCACCTGCATCTTTGATGGCTTGTGCTGCAAGAGTAATGGTTCCAGCTGTATCAATCATATCGTCGATTAATACGGCAACTTTGCCTTTGACTTCACCGATGATGTTCATGACTTCTGCCACGTTTGCTTTTGGACGACGTTTATCAACAATCGCGATAGGTGCGTGTAAGAACTCAGCCATTTTACGAGCACGAGTTACCCCACCGTGGTCAGGAGATACAACAACGATATCTTTATCTTTGAAGTTGTTTTCTAAGAAGTGGTTCGCAAGAAGGGGAGCTCCTAATAAGTGGTCCACTGGAATGTCGAAGAACCCTTGGATTTGGGCAGCGTGTAAATCAAGTGTTAACACACGGTCTGCACCGGCTTGAGTAATCATGTTTGCAACTAATTTTGCTGTGATTGGTTCACGAGATTGTGCTTTACGGTCTTGACGAGCGTAGCCATAGTAAGGAATAACAAGATTAATTGTTTTTGCACTCGCACGGCGTAATGCATCCACCATGATTAATAACTCCATTAAGTTATCATTTACTGGATAAGAAGTTGATTGAACGATATACACATGGCAACCACGTACACTCTCATCGATATTGATTTTGATTTCGCCATCGCTGAATTGAGTAACAGAAACTTTACCAAGTTCTAAACCGACTTCTTCAGCAATCTTTGCCGCTAAAGGACGATTTGAGCTTAAAGCGAATATTTTTAAATTAGGATCGGAATAATGTTCCACAATGATAACCCCCGAAGTTTATTTTATAGTTCTATAATACAGTTTTTTGCCTAATATTTGAATAATTTTGATAAACTTTTTCAAAAAAAAATTAATCTTTTTTTCCTGACGGTAATTTTGAAGCGTAATCCTCTTTGTTCACTTGACGACTACGTGCAATGGCTAATGCTCCATCTGGAACATCTTGGGTAATCGTTGAACCTGCAGCAATGAAAACATCATCTCCAACTGTTACAGGAGCTACGATATTTGCGTTGCATCCAATGAATACATGGTCTCCAATTGTTGCACGGTGTTTATTTTTTCCATCATAGTTTACGAACACTGTTCCACAACCGACATTGATATCTTTTCCAAGATCTGCATCTCCGATATAGGTTAAGTGACCTACCTTCGTGTCGGAACCTAGTGTAGAATTCTTCACTTCCACAAAGTTCCCTACATGAACACGTTCGCCTAATACAGAATTTGGACGTAAGTGTGCAAATGGACCTGCATTGCTATCCAGTTTCATATGGGATTCTTCGATGTTCGCTGCTACAAGACGAACCCCGTCTTCTAACACGCTATCACGAACCACGCTATGTGCTCCGATGAAGCAGTTTGAACCGATCACAGTTTTGCCTTTTAAGACAACGCCTGGTTCAATCACAGTATCCGCACCGATTTGAACGGTTGATTCGATATAAGTCGCTTCTGGGTCAATTAACGTTACTCCATTACGCATATGTTCTTCATTGATACGGTTACGCATGTATTTCTCTGCTTTTGAAAGAGCCACGCGGTCATTCACGCCCATGCCTTCGTCGAAATCTTTCATCGGATACGCAGAAACGACTTCACCGCGTTTCTTCAAGATTTCTAATACATCTGGTAAGTAGTATTCGCCTTGTGCATTATCGTTTCCGACTTCCTGTAATGCACTAAAGAGCGCTACATTATCAAAGCAGTACGTACCTGTGTTTATTTCTTTGACTTGTTGTTCTTCGGGAGTAGCATCTTTTTGCTCCACGTTTTTAAGAACAGAGCCGTTCTCGTCACGAATCACACGGCCGTATCCAGTTGGATCCTCTGCAATTGCTGTCAGAATCGTTGCTTTTGCCCCAGTACGTTCATGTTCTTCCATTAACGCTGTAAGAGTTGCGCTTGTTAATAATGGAGTATCTCCACAAATAACAATCGTTGTGCCTTCTTTTTCTTTTAATAGGGATTCTGCTTGTAACACAGCATGTCCTGTTCCTAGTTGTTCCGCTTGTACGGCATAAGAAACACGGTCTCCAAGGTGGTTTTGTACCATTTCAGCACCATGTCCAACAATCGCTACGATTTCAGTCGCTCCTGTTTTCTCAACTTGGTCGACAACATGCTCTACCATTGGTTTTCCACAAACTGGATGCATGACTTTGTAAAGGGAAGATTTCATACGAGTTCCTTTACCCGCTGCTAAAATAATTCCGAATTTTTGTTTCATAATAAGCTCCTCGCTCTTTAATTTCTACCTTTTAATAGTATAGTACTATCCTGTTTTTTTCAAGAAATCACTGAAAGATGGCCTTTTATAGAATTGTGTCCAAACATAAAGCGGTACTATTGAATATAATTTTCTTTGTATGCAGATACTTTTTATAGAATTCAGCGGATTATGAGCAAAATATAAGCGAAAAAATCACTTTCCCTATTGATTTATTGTATACACAGAACTATACTACTGTATATACAGTAAATAAAAAGGAGTTTTATTCTGATGAAAAATGTTCGTTTTATGACACTTACCGCACTATTAACCGCGATTGCTATTTTTATTCCTATCGCGATGCCACTAAAATTGGTGATTCCACCAGCTTCGTATACTCTTGGAAGCCACGTTGCTATTTTTATTGCAATGTTTATTAACCCTTGGATGGCCATCTTCGTCGTTCTTGGTTCCTCATACGGGTTCTTTATATCTGGTGCCTATCCGCTCGTGATTGTCTTCCGTGCATTGTCGCATATTCTCTTTGCGACACTTGGGGCCTTTTTCTTACAAAAGCATCCAAAGACGCTTGAAAATCGCAAAGCATCCTGGATTTTCAACTTCGTCCTTGCGCTTATTCACGCAGTCGGTGAAGTATTGGCATGTGTGCTCTTCTACTCGGTTTCAGGGACAGACCTTCAAAGCATGTTTTACGTCCTCTTCGTCCTAGTCGGATTTGGTACAGTGATTCACAGTATGGTAGACTATGAATTAGCACTAGTGGTGTACAAAGTTTTACAAAAAAGACGTTAAAAGAGGTCTACTATGCCAAAAGAACGAAAAGCTGAATTACTAAAACTACTGAAAAATGCGCCAAAGCCACTCAACGGTCAAAGTCTTGCGGAACATTTCCACGTGACACGACAAATTATCGTGCAAGATATCGCGCTTCTTCGCGCTGACGGGGCAACGATTCTATCGACCAACCGCGGATATGTCTACAAGGAACAAGAGAGTTCGCCGTACGTTCATCGCCTCTTTAAGGTTAAACATGATACCAACGCTATCGAAAGTGAACTTCTAGCGATTGTCGATAATGGAGGTCGCGTGCAAAACATTCAAATCGACCCCCCAGTATACGGGGAAATTCAAACGCTCGTGAAACTGACGTGTCGCCGTGATGTTCAACACTTCTTGGAACAAATCCAGAAAGAAGATTATCGCCCTCTTTCCTCTTTAACAGATGGTGTGCATTATCATCTGGTAGAAGCAGAAAACCAACAAGACCTTGACTATATCGAAGATGCCCTCGAACAACTAGGGTATTTAGTGAAAGAAGATTAAATAGCAGGAGCACCACACGACTGTGTGGTGCTCATTTTACTTATGGTCTATAGTGTTCTTTAGAATTATGCCGTTTCCCTAAGCGTTTCGCCTGAGCTTCTGTCATTTCCACAACATTTCCCCAGTTTGTATTCGATGGCATATTTTCTTTCACATACCAATACACATCCGATTTCCCTTTTTTAGCTACATATACAGTGCGGTATTCTTCTTGATTTACTGTGGTTTCTGTAACAGCTTCTGTCGTGGCTACTGTTGTTTCTACTGTCTTCTTTGCAAATAATGGTTCCGCATTCCCCGTTGCATAGTCAATTTTTGCATTTGGTGATGTATTCTCTAGAATTACATGAGTTACACCGTCTTCATCCGTTTTCTCTTGTTTTGTTCCAAAAGAAATTTTCATCAGAGTTCCATCGCTCTTTATTCCAGCATACTGCAACTCAACTTGACGTGGAATCAATTCATCTCCTTGATAGATTGGCGTTACTTTATAATCCAACCAATCATTCGGATGAGCATTTATCCAATCCGCAAGATTATTCTCATAGAAAAGCATCGCGGTTTGGTTTGCGGAATCCTTATCGGACAAACTACCTGTATTTAACAGGGCTGTCATCGGTGTTAAATTCCGTAACTCATTATCAAGACCGCTAAATTGATACCCTACTAAGTGACCACGGTTCATCAACCAAGCTTCTTTCCCACTTCCTGAATCATCAATCGGCATCTTATAATTATGCCAACCAACTGGATCCACACTGATTTTTGGTTCTCTCTTAGCTTTTGGCTTATCTTTAATATTCAGTTGAATTTGTGCTGATGTAGAACGCTCCAGCTTATCCAGTTCTCCCAACAACAATTGTTTCTCCTTCTTAAAAGGAAGCAAAGAATCTGGTAATTTAGCCGGTGCCACTGTCGTCGTTTCTGCGGTCGTGACGGTCACTACTGTCTCTGTCGTTGACTTA
>CALIJD010000157.1 GCA_938017885.1 uncultured Granulicatella sp. | reverse complement strand
CATTCCGCCAATTTCCAAATCAGAAAGTGCAAATAAATTATTTTTAGTCGTTTTCTTCCGAAGGAGTTTGCTAATATTTTGCTGTTCTTTATTTAATTTTTCAATAACTGGGAAGTAATGCTCCGAAATGACAAAAAGGCTATGCAGTAAAAGATTAAACACATTCCAATGAAGATTCTCTTCCAACTCTTCTACAATCGCATCGATAATGTATTCATTTTGACTATTTGAAATCGTGACAATTTGATTTTGACGAACAATGAATGTTAACGGAATCGTTTCATAGTGGTTCTCTTCTTTAGACAAGTTTAATACATTATAAATAACAACCAGCGTTTTCGTTCGACGGTTGTATTCCATATGTGCTCGCTCATTTTTATCCAGTGCATATTCAATCATTTCATCATCAATTTCATACGTATCATAAATGGATGAGTATTCACTAATCAAATCTGAATTAATGTTAATCCAAGTATTATCTCCAAAGTGCATTACGCTCATTTAAACCCCTCCTTCGTATAGAATGCTGTATTAGTATAACATAATTTCTATTCTCGACTAAAAGGAAAGCATGTCAAAGTTCCAAAATAGACCATTTGACATGCTTTTCATTCATATTTTCTTCCTTTTAATTTAGGAGATTGATTCCCAATTTCCTTATTCTTTTCCCACTATTTTTGCGTTGGCTCACTCGTCGTCTCACTAACGGCTTCTGTTGTAACTTCTTGAGACGTTGAAGCTTCTGTTTCAGGAGCACTAGTGCTCTTTTCTTTGGTACTCTCCTGCGTAGAAGTAGATGTTGTCTCTGAAGTGCTTGATGACACTGTTGTTACTTCAGTAGATTTTTTCTCTTCTTTTTGTTCTAAAATAGAGCTCTTTGGAATACTATTATCTTTATCCGCTTCATCTAAAGTACCTTCAGAGAAATCTTTTGCTTCCTCTAAGATACTTAGCTCATCTGCAGAAGCCGGTGTCATAATCTCTTTTAGATTCTTACCAATGGCACCTTCAACTTTGCCATTAAAGTTCTTATGCGCTTCTTTAATGGCTAATTTAGTGCGATAAGATTCAATAATGAGCGCTTCAACAGCTGTTGTTCCAAAGTTCAAGCGTGAACCCATGTACCGTTTGATAAGGCTAGCCACTTCTTCTCTTAGAGCACCTGGTAATTCTAGGTCTAGTACATGTTGTGTAAAGAAGTATAAATAGCGCATCCCTTCAATACTAATACGGTCATTGGCATCCCGTAATGCTTGAATTAACGAAGCAATTGCATTCACTTGCGCTTCTTTTCCACTTTCTCTTGCTTTTGTAGCTAAATCCTTTAGCTCATCAGCAGTAACGCCATAGTCTTTCAATGATAACTCACTAATCTTACGAATCGTATCTTCATGAGTGGCATTCATTTTTTGCTCTTGAGGTGTTATCGAAATTTCAACATCTTGCTCTTTATTCACGACTTTCTTTTCAAAGTTTTCTAGTCCTTTCATAAAGCCTTCCGTTGAATTTCCCTTTTGTTGTACTTGCTCTTTATATTCGTTTAAAGCCACTAAGATTCGATTTAAAGTAACTGGATCATCTTTGTATTTCTCTTGGGCACGAGTTTTCACCTCTTCAATTTTTTGAAACACTTCTTCTTGATTCAAATCCCCTGCCACAAAGGGTGGAACGATTCCTGGCAATTTATTCTTTTCGTAAGCTTCAATCCCATCTTTATTCACGATATTCATTGAATGACTATGATCTCCATGTGGAATATCAAAACGTCCATTGACAATGCGAATCGCTGTACGAGAAATTCCCATACGTCGTGCAATTAAATCAATTTCCTGTGAAAGTCTCACTTCAGCTGGAATCGACGGATCAGAATTTGGTACTTCAAATCGTTTCAATGGAATAACCCAAGGATGGATATGATTTTTATCTTGCCCTTGCTCCATATTTTGAAAGGCAAATACTTTTCCAATATATTCACCTTGATCATTGGTAACTGATTCGAATTTGATACTATCTCTTTCTACACCATACGCATACGTAATATAATCCAAATATTTTTGAATTTCAGGAGATTGTAAAGTTAATTCTTTGTCCCCTGGTGTCGTCATATCTGAAGTAGACGTTTGAACAGTAGGTGTTGTAGACGTACTATTTTGACGTTGTCTTGAAGGAGTAGAGGCAGCAGCAACTGTCCCACTCGTTCCGCCTCCAGGATGAGAGGTAGGTTCATCATCAAAAGTATAATTAGCACTTCCATCCCCACAGTCTAGTACATCATGGAAATGATCCCCATGAGGAATTCGGAGTAATTTACAAGTCCGTTTTTTCCCCGTTTCATCTTCTCTAGTAACAGTTTGAGCATTTGCCAGTTGTGAACGATAAATAAAGTGATAGTGATCACCGTGTCTCACTACAAACCCTAATTCATTTTCACTCACAATATCTTTTGGATTAAAAACATAATCATCATCTGAATGGTTGCTTTGGCTAATTTGTTTCTTCTGCTCATAAATCGCATCAGAAGGTGGAGTCCCAAATACAAAATGGTAATGGTCTCCATGTTTCTTTAGATACCCATTTTCAAAAACTTCTCCCACAATTGTTTTAGGTTTATTCTCTTTAATTTCCTTTGCTGCTTGTTCATACTTCGCCATCTGCTCAGGAGAAATCGTCGTTTGTTCAACCGTACTTTCTGCTACTTGATTCACTTGATTTTGTTGATTAGCTAAAATCATTCCTGAAGCAAAGACAAGCCCTAAGGCAACTGTCCCTCCTAGAAGTACCTTCTCTTTTTTATTCATTCATCTCCCACTTTCTTAAATCGTAAGTTTTACGTTTTAGAGTATACTATTTGATGGGAGTGCTGTCAACAAAGATATTCTAAACTTTGAAGCAAAAAAAGCCCTTCCCACAAATTTATGGGAAGGGTTACGGTTATTCTTTGATTAAATCACTTAATAAATAAGCATCTACTAAAGATTGAGTCGCTTCAATAGAATCGATATGCGTTCTTTCATAAGAGTGACTGGATTCAATTCCTGCTCCTAGGAGTGCGTGTTTTACTTCTGCTCCAGCTCTCATCGCTGCAGAAGCATCACTTCCATAATAAGGATAAATATCCAATTTAAACGGAATCTCTTTTTCCTTACAAAGACTGACTAACTGTTGACGAAAATCATAGTTATAAGGCCCTGACCCATCTTTGACACAAATCGAAACCGTATATTCATCGGTTTGTTGGTCGTCCCCCATCGCTCCCATATCCACTGCAAGAAACTCAACCACTTCAGAAGGAATACTACTGTTAGCTCCAGTCCCAGTTTCTTCAATACAGCTAAACATAAAGTGAGTCGTTACTGGTAAAGTGATTCCTTCTTTTTTATATTTCTTCAATAAGGTAAGTAAAATTGCCGCACTAACTTTATCATCTAAAAAACGACTCTTAACAAATCCGGTTGGTGTGACAACAAATCGCGGATCAAAAGAAACAAAATCTCCCACTTCAATTCCTAAAGCTCGCGTCTCTTTTTCATTAGTGACTTTCTCATCTAATCGAACTTCCATATTGTCTTGACTGCGTTCAACTGTTCCTGCTTCTTTGTATACATGAACACTCGTTTGATGTAATAAAATCGTTCCTGAAACCGTACTTCCATTTGAGGCAATATGAACGGTACAATTTTCGCCTTCAATCATATTCCAAGCAAACCCACCAATACGATCCAACTTCAAACGTCCGTCTGGTTTCACTGCTCTTACAATCGCTCCAAGCGTATCGATATGAGCCGTAATGGCACGTTGTTCTTTATCATTTGCTCCTTCTACAGTTACAATGACAAGCCCTTTCGCTGTACGTTTTGGTTTGTATCCCATATCCGTTAACACTTCAATTAAATAATCTTGAACATCTTTTGTGTACCCTGTTGGGGATGGAATGGCTACTAATTCTTTTAAGAAATCGATTGTTTGATTCATTTTCTTTCCTCCATTTCACGATAGATTTAGTATAGCATATCTCTATA
>CALIJD010000156.1 GCA_938017885.1 uncultured Granulicatella sp. | reverse complement strand
GTCATTTGTCATGTGTTGGCGTAGGCTATATAATAAAGATATCTATACTTTGAAGGAGTACTTATGACTCAAGGAATTATTATTAAAGCGCTGAGTGGATTTTATTACATTGAATCCGATGGAATGATTTATCAAACTCGTGCGCGTGGAGTTTTCCGCAAAAGAGGACAATCCCCTCTAGTAGGAGACGTGGTTGAATTTGAAAGTAGTAATCTTCAAGAGGGAACACTTACGAAAATCCTGCCACGGAAAAACACAATAATCCGACCGCCTGTAGCCAATGTTGATGTTGGCATTATTGTGATGTCTGCGGTGGAACCAGAATTTTCAACGCATCTCGTGGATCGCTTCCTCGTATACCTTGAAGGATTACATGTGCATCCAATTATCATGGTTACTAAGACCGATTTGTTAACAGCGCAAGGTTTAGAAAAGCTTGAGGACATCCGGAAACAGTATCAAAAAATCGGATACCCTGTTTTTTTGGGACAAGAAGTGATGAAAGATAAAACGCCATTTCTGGAACCTTTGAAAGGTCAGAAAGTGATTTTTCTTGGACAATCTGGAGTAGGAAAATCTACGCTTCTTAATGAAATGATTCCGGAATTAAACCAAGAAACCGGAGAAATCTCAAACGCGTTAGGGCGTGGGCGTCATACGACTCGTCACGTTTCACTTCATGAGATCGAAGGCGTGTGGATTGCGGATACACCGGGATTCAGCACGGTTGATTTTATGGGGATTGAGAAGGAAGACTTACCACATTTATTCCCAGAGTTTGTCGAAGTAGAACATGAGTGTAAATTCAGAGAGTGTTCGCACCAACATGAGCCAAATTGCGCCGTAATTCAAGGTGTAGAGTCAGGAGATATTTGGCAAGAGCGATACGACCATTATTTGAATTTCTATGAAGAACTGGACCAAAGAAAACCAGTCTATAAACGAAAAAAATAGTCAGAGGAGAAAAACATGAAAGTAGCACCATCAATTTTAAGCGCAAATTTTGCAACATTAGGAGAAGACGTTAAGAAAGTCGAAAAATTAGGAGCAGACTGGATTCATATCGATGCGATGGATGGACAATTCGTTCCAAACCTTACATTAGGACCAAACATCGTTGAAGGATTACGTCCAGTAACAGATTTAGTATTAGATTGCCATTTAATGGTACAAAACCCTGAACGTTTCATTCCACAATTTGCAAAAGCAGGAGCAGACTATATCTCTGTTCACGTGGAAGCAACGCCACATATTCACCGCGCACTTCAAGCGATTAAAGCAGAAGGCGTGAAAGCCGGTGTCGTGATTAACCCAGGAACACCAGTGAGTGCTATTACCTCTGTCTTAAGCGAAGTGGATTTAGTATTAGTGATGACCGTAAACCCAGGATTCGGAGGACAGTCATTCATTCCAGAAACATTAGATAAAGTTCGCGAATTAGTCGCATTGCGCGAAGAAAAAGGCTATCACTACTTAATCGAAGTGGACGGCGGTGTGAACGGTGAAACAGCGAAACTTTGCGCTGCAGCAGGAGTAGACGTTGCCGTTGCCGGTTCATATGTATACTACGCAGACGATATCAAAGCTGCGATTGATTCGATTAAAGAAGCATAAGAGGGACGAAGATGGAAATTGTGATTGTCTTGGGAGGACCAAACACTAAAGAAAACATCAAGACGCTTTTAGAAAACCGATATGGTAAAGCTTACGAAGACTTCCGTTTTGTCGGAGTCGACGGTGGCGCTCTTCGGTTATTAGACGAGCACCTTACCATGGAAGTAGCGATTGGGGACTTTGATTCTGTCACAAAAGAACAGCGCGACTTGATTCACGGGGCAGCCACCACGGTTGTCCAGCTCCCTTCTGAAAAAGACGATACGGATTTTGAGGCAGCCTTGTTATGGGTGAAGGAGCATTACGAAGGAGTACCGATTCATGTGCTCGGTTCCTTTGGCGGACGAGTGGACCACGCGATTAGTACCTTATGGACGATGATGCGACCAGACTTAGCACCGCTCATTCCGTATGTGGTGTTCGAGGATGCAACCAATGTCGTGAATTTTATCCAGCCAGGTACATACACGATTGAAAAGATGGACTTTACGAAGTACCTTTCCTTTATTAGTATGACTCCTGTGGAAAATGTCACCCTCGTCGATGTCAAATACACCCTCGATTCAAAAAACTACGCGTACCCAGTGGCACTTGTCAGCAATGAATTTACAGCAGACAAGATGACCATCTCCTTTACAAAAGGACTTATCTTAGTCGCCCAAACCCGAGATCATTGGAGATAAAATAAAACATCGCACAATTAGGATGAATTACCTACACCAAAAAAGAAAAAATAATTAAATCCTTCGCTTGTAGAGCTGGGAATTTATAATTTGTCGAGGAGAAAACATGAATTTTAATAGGATGATTCCTGAATTGTCAGTTTTTGATATTGAACGGACTAAAAAATTTTATAGAGAATTAGGCTTTAAAATTGAATATGAACGTACTGAAGATAAATTTGTTTTCATGTCATTTCAAGATAGTCAGTTTATGTTTGAACAAATTCACGATGATGGTTGGAATATAGGTGAACTAGTATATCCATTAGGAAGAGGAATAAATTTTTCAATAGCTGTTGATGATATTGAAGAGCTTTATAAATTAGTGAATCATTTGAATATAGAATTATACAGAGAACTAACTAGAAACATATACCAAGTTAATGGAATAGAAGAAATGCAAATAGAGTTTTTAATACAAGATCCAAATGGGTATTTGTTGAGATTTACAAATTAACAAATACCAGTTTCCATGGTTGCATAGGATAAAGCAACATATAATACAAAATAGAACAAAACATCGCACAATTTGTGCGATGTTTTTTCACAATCTTAGTTGAAATTCCGAAATTCACTTATAAGTGAATTTTGGAATTTTTTCGTTTCCCGTTGTTTTCAATAATAGAACCTCTATCATCCTTATTTCTAAGCTTTTTGTAGCGGATAAAACCTCAACAGACGGATAAACTTACAAATAATGAAAATAGATTTCTTTTCTGTGAGACTGCTTCAAACCTCTATCTTATAACCTTTTCACAAATTCCATTTTTTTGAAAAATAAATCAAAAAAAGCACATTCCTCTAACCTCATGAAAAGCACCACCCATGGTCCCTTGGTTTCCTGGCATTAATCTCAGGTAAAGTAGAGTTGAAAAGAGTGGCGAATCCTAACTCTTTGGTTTATAAGAGGCTTGAAAAGAGCGAAATTTCCTAAAGACAGAAAAAGATATTTGAGGAAATAGCGGTTAGTGTAATGAATGAGTAACCAATGTGAATTACCAAGGCTTAGCGACTTGTTGCTTAGCCTTGGTTTGAAGCTTGGTAGGCAAGGAGACTTTAGGCTCCTGCCGGTACCATTACACTAAATTCCGCTATGAATTCCTTCAAATATCTTTGAATGCCTTTAGCAGTTTTATTTCTCTTTTCAAGCCGTCGGCTTTTATTTTTTAGATAAACAAAAAGAGCTTAGGGATATCGCCTAAGCTCTTTTTAATAGTGCTCTGTATTAAACACGTTCTACTTTACCTGATTTTAATGCACGAGTTGAAACCCATACTTTTTTAGGTTTGCCGTCGATTAAAACACGAACTTTTTGTAAGTTTGGTTTCCAAGTACGGCGGTTAGCGTTCATAGCGTGAGAACGAGTGTTACCTGTTTCAGAACGACGTCCAGTGAAATAACATACTTTAGCCATTTTCATTCTCCTCCTTTATTTAATTCATTATCAGCTGATATAATTTTGAACTAAATCATATACTTAAATAATTTAGCATAGTTGAAGTAAGATTGCAAGTGAGTCGGTTATAGAGTTTTACCCCTTTTTAAAAATTGATAAAAAGCTAGGTAATCGTGTAGGAATGTGATATTATAGTATAGAAATAATGTGTCAATCTGTCTAAAAATAGGCAGAAACCTTTATACATTCAATGGGAGGTATTCGTATGACAGTAAAAATTCAAACAGAAAATGGACAAATTGAACTGAGCAATGAAGTCATTGCGACGGTTGTTGGTGGAGCTGCAACAGACAACTATGGGGTCGTGGGGATGGCCAGCCGCAATCAAATTCGTGACAACTTAAATGATATCTTGAAGAAAGAAAACTTTTCTCGTGGCGTAGTAATCCGTCAAGAAGATGAAGGCGTTGCGGTTGATGTTTACATTATTGTTGGATACGGTACTAAGATTTCTGCAATTTGTAGAAACGTACAAGAACAAGTGAAATACAACTTAGAAACAATGTTAGGATTCTCTGCGAACACAGTGAATGTATATGTTCAAGGAGTTAAAATCATCGAAGCGTAATGCTTGTTGATTCTAGTCAGGAGGAAGTAAGAAAAATATGGCAACTATGAAAACTATTACGGCTCAAGATTTCCGCGCAATGGTGGAAATCGGTGAAATGCGTTTATCTGAAAATGCAGAATTCGTAAACTCATTAAACGTATTCCCAGTTCCAGATGGAGACACAGGGACAAACATGATGCTCTCATTCAAATCTGGTGCGGAACGTGTGGCTAACTCTACAGCAACAACTGTAGGAGACTTAGCACAAGATTTAGCAAAAGGATTATTAATGGGTGCTCGTGGGAACTCAGGAGTTATCTTATCTCAATTATTCCGTGGATTCTCTAAAGCGGTTGTGGGGAAAGATGTCATCACTGGTGAAGAATTAGCCCAAGCATTTACAAACGGTGTGGAAACAGCGTATAAAGCCGTTATGAAACCTGTTGAAGGAACTATCCTTACTGTTGCTCGTGAATCTGCAAAACGTGGTGTTCGCAAACTAGAAACTTCAAACGACATCATCGAAGTAATGGGATCCGTATTACGTGGAGCTGAAAAATCTTTAGCAAAAACTCCAGATTTACTACCAGTATTAAAAGAAGTAGGCGTAGTGGATTCAGGCGGTCAAGGTTTAGTATTCATTTACAACGGATTCTTCGAAGCATTAACAGGGGAAGCCGTTCCAGTTCAATCATTACAAAGCAATAAAATCGATTTAACTTCAGTGGCTCACCATGAAGCAGGCGTTGACTACGAACACGTATCAACTGGCGACATCAAATTCGGTTACTGTACTGAAATCATGGTGAAAATCGGTGAAGGTGAAACCGTCGTAGATACTTTCGACTACGATACTTTCCGTAACTATTTAAACGAACTTGGAGATTCTCTATTAGTAGTAGCAGACGATGAAATCATTAAAGTACACGTGCATACAGAGCGCCCAGGTGAAGTAATGAACTACGGACAACGCTTCGGTTCATTAATGAAAGTGAAAGTAGACAACATGCGCTTGCAACACGAAGAAGTGCTTAAGACAGACTACACTGCAAAAGTAAAAGAAGCAGCACAAAAACAAAAAGCAGAATACGGAATCGTAGCGGTTGCTGCAGGTGAAGGTGTTCAAGAATTATTCAAGAGCATGGGTGTAACGACAATCATCAACGGTGGTCAAACAATGAACCCAAGTACGGAAGATATTCTTCAAGCCGTAAAAGAAGCGCATGCCGAAAAAGTCATCGTATTACCAAACAACAAAAACATTCAAATGGCTGCAAACCAAGCGGCTGAAGTATCAGAAGATGCTGCAGTTGCCGTTGTTGCAACTCGTACGATTTCAGAAGGGTTAGCTTCATTATTAGCGTTCAACCCAGAAGCAAGCTTAGAGGATAACCAAGCTGCAATGAGCGAACAAATGACTCTTGTATCAAGTGGTCAAATCACAAATGCGGTTCGCGATACAAACATTGATGGCGTTGAAATTAAAAAAGACGACTTCATGGGGATTGTAGATGGTAAGATTTTAGTAAGTATTGCGGACCGTAAGGAAGCAACTCTTGCGACAATCGAGAAGATGATTTCTGACGATTCAGAAATCCTAACAATCATCTATGGTGAAGACGCAGAAACAAGCGAAGTGGAAGAAATCACTGAAGCTGTAGAAGCGAAATACCCTGATGTAGAGGTTGAAGTCCACGAAGGAAACCAACCAGTATACACTTACTTATTATCTGTGGAATAATAAAGAGTAAAAGACAGTAAAAAGAGTACAAATATCCTTCCGGATATACTCTATAGTCATCATTAAAGCTGTAACGGGACAAGCCTTGGTCTTGTCCCTTTCGAGCCTCAAACAGATGCTAAGAAATAAATTCTAAGCATCTGTAATTCGCATCGAATACTAGTCGCTATGATGATGACTATAGAATCCGGTAAGGATATTTTTGTACTCTTTTTTACATAAGTAAATGTATATGGTGGCCGGGACTGCGAAGGGTGTGTGCTTTTCATGCGCAGTTTCCATTTCGATAGAATCCGTAAGTTTCTCCGTCTTTCGCTTCTTCGCCGATTAATAAGTAAGTGTACTGGTTGGGTTTCGTGCTCACATCAGGGTATTTCGCTTTGATAGAGAGTGCTTTCTAAATTTCGCTTGCGTCTGAGTCTTCACTCGCCTCGGAAGGGAGAACAATACACTAAGTGAGTGCTCCTCAAGAATCGTAGTGCTGCAAGGGCAAGCTCTGTATTTGGTGGGACGCACATATAAAATCCCTGTACTGTAACGGTCAAGGAGAGAGGAAGGAAAGTTGAAGGAGCGAA
>CALIJD010000155.1 GCA_938017885.1 uncultured Granulicatella sp. | reverse complement strand
GACCGTATCTAAGACCATGTGATCTTGTAGGAATGCAATAGTTGGGATTCCTTGGTTAGATTCCGCACTAACATCATTATCTGTAGATTTTCCAGTTGGATCAAACAGCACATTAAAGGCATCCGAACGATACAAGAAACCAGATTGTTGATCAGCAACTAATTTCCCATCCTTTACTGAAAGTTCAGGAAATTTTTGTTCTACTACTTTTATATTCTCCGCAATTTTTCCAATAAATTCATTTGCTCGAAGAAAATTCGGAATGGAAATAATAAGGACTAACAAGAAAAAAATTCCTTTTATCTTTTTCATGGGATTTTGTAAAATAGTCCAAATTTTATTAGGTTTTAATAAACTAAGTCGAATAAATTCTTTGATCGTCATGCGCGCCTCCTATATAGAGAACAGTTTACAGAAAAAAAGCAGCCATTTCAAGAAAACAAGGTTGCGCGAAGGAATTGCTTCTATGACTATTCCTAAAAATCCTTATGGATTTCTTTTTATAGTAGCGGTAACGTTACACCGGTTCGAGCCATTCTGTCTCTCACCTTCGAAGATTCAAACGCGGAGTACGGGATTTATCCCTACTCCGCATAATTCACTTTCGATGTTCTTCACGTTACTGCTACTATAAGAAATCCACGTTTTTTTAGGAATTCCTTTAGAAGCTTTTCTTCGCTTTTGAAGATGGGAATAATTGTGCTTTCTACACTTTTTATAGAACAAAAAAAGACTAGGGAATCCCTAGTCTTCACTTTATGTTATTAATCTCTTTCAACCCACTTACGACCTTCACGCTCTAACAGTTCAAAGCTGACTTTTGGTCCTTTGCTTCCAGCAGCATAATTTGGGAACTCTTCGGCAATTTCACCATCCCAAGTTTGTCGAATGATATCTACATATTTCCAAGAAGCCGCAACTTCTTCCCAGTGAGTGAAGTTTGTCATATCGCCTTCGATACAGTCTAAAATTAAACGTTCATAGGCTTCTGGACTTCTTAGCGAGAATGTTTCATCAAAGATTTTTTCCAAATGACTCGTTTGCAGCGCAATGGTATTTCCGACTGCTTTCGAATTAATCACAAAACAGAAACCCTCACGAGGAGTGATGTGAATGGAAATACGGTTTGAAGGACATCCTTCCACGCCACAGAATAATGGAGAACTTGCTTCCTTAAATACAACATCGATTATGGTTTCTTTGGCATTTAAGCTCTTTCCTGTACGGACATAGAAAGGAACTCCTTGCCAACGTTCATTATCAATTAATACTTTTCCTGCAACAAATGTTTCCATATTCGAATCATCTGCTACATTTGCATCCTCTCGATACCCCTGTTTCAATCCATCTTCGGAAGGTCCATATTGACCACGGACAAAGTTTTCCTTCACTTCTTCAGCAGTATATGGGCGAAGTTGCTCTAACACTTTAATTTTATTTTTACGAATGTCTCCAAATGAAACAGGTGGTTCCATCGCCACCAAAGCAAGGATTTGTAAAATATGGTTTTGGACCATGTCACGAAGTGCGCCACTTGTATCGTAATACCCGCCACGCTCTTCTACACTGACTTGCTCCAACAATGAAATTTGGACATGGTCAATATTTTCTTTATTCCATAATGCCTCAAAAACACGATTTGCAAATCGAACCGCTGAAATATTTTGAATCATTTCTTTTCCTAAATAATGATCAATTCGATAAATTTGATTTTCATCAAACGATTGACGAAGTTGATGATTTAACTCCTGAGCCGATGCAAAATCTTTTCCGAATGGTTTCTCAATAATCAAACGATTATAACCATTTGGTGTTAATAATTGCTCTGCTTTTAAATGCTCTGTAATGGTCCCAAAGAAATTTGGAGCCATCGCAAGATAAAAAACACGATTCCCATTGATTTTATACGTTTCATCTAATCTTTCAAAAAGCTCTTTTAAAACGACATAATGATGAGTATCATTCACATTATGTGGTTGATAGTAAAAATGCGATAAGAATTCATTTAATTCTTCCTCACTCTTTACTAAAGATTGTACAGACTGTTTTACGACATCTCTAAAATAGCCATCAGTCCACTCTCTACGTGCTGTCCCAATGACAGCAAAATGATTTTTAATGAATCCTTTTTGGAATAAACGGAAAATTGCAGGATAAAGTTTACGATGAGCTAAATCACCTGTTGCTCCAAACAATGTAATAAGTACATGTTGTTCGCTCATGAATTGTCCTCCTTGAATCAATATGCAAGCTTATGGCCTGCTTAACGTTAAATACTACTTTTCTAGTTTAAGTTATAAGAATAGAAAAGTAAACTATAAAACGCCCTTCCTCTCAGAAAGGGCGTTTTGTTTAAAAAATATCTTGAACTCTACGAATTATTTTATCATCTCGAATAATCGGAATGGTAATTTTTTCCTTCGTGGTTGTTTCTTGAGACGTTGGTTCTGCCGTCGTTTCTTCAACAGTTGTAGGTTCAACGGTTGTTGGTTCTTGAGTTTTAGGCTCTTCAGTCGTTGGAACAACAGTGGTTTCTTTAGTCGTTGTTTCTACTGTTGTCTCAACTGTAGTCGTCGTTTCCACGCCTTGTACCCATCTTCCTTTATGATCTACTTTATATCCATCCGGAGTTTCTCCGTCACGAATCATTTTTCCAGACTCTTGGAAATAATGATAGTATCCTTCAATCCATTTCCAGCCTGTTTGCATCTCACCTTCAGTATTGAAGTAATAATACTCATTGGCTACTTCTTGAAGACCTGTTACCATTCTTCCTTCTGGAGCTTGTAGGTAATACCACTTACCAGATTCTTGGAACCAGCCAGTCTTTTGAGCACCACTTTCTTGATAATAATGATATGCTCCATCATGCCATTTCCAACCGGTTTGCATTTCACCTGCATTATTGAAGTAGTAATTAGTTCCTTTAATTTCATGTGTTCCAACAGCCATACTTCCATCTTTTGGAGTTAAATAGTACCATTTTTCAGATTCTTGGAACCATCCTGTCTTTTGAGAACCACTTTCTTGATAGTAACGATATGCTCCATCGTGCCATTTCCAACCGGTTTGCATTTCACCTTTGCTATTGAAATAGTAAGTAGTACTGTGAACAGCAAAGGTTCCTGTAACCATTTCTCCATTTTCTAATTGTAAGTAATACCACTTACCCTCATCTTTCACCCAGCCTTTTTTCTCAGAGCCAGATTCTGCAAAGAAATGCCACTTACTATTGACTTTCGCCCAACCAGTTTGCATGATTCCTTTATCATCAAAGAAATAATTTTTGCCATTAATCTCTTTGAAACCAGTAACGATTTTTTTATTCTCATCAAAGTAATACCATTTCGAATCATGTTTCAACCATGCTAAGGCAGTTGGACTTGGATTCGTCAAGCTACGAGCTCCACTCTCCTCGAAATACATCGCTTGTCCATCCACTGTTTTCCAACCGGTTTGCATACGGCCTTCTTCATCAAACAAATATGTTCTTCCATTGATTTGAGATAGTGTATCATTTTCTCTAGAGCCACTTGAATTTAAATAATACCATTCGCCATTTAATCTAAGCCAACCAGCTTTGGCCATTTTTCCATCTTCATATAAGTAGTACCAATAGCCGTCCGTTAGTTGCCATTTCCCTTTTTGAAGATATCCTTTTCCGTTAAAATAATACCACTCTCCATCAATTTCATGCCAGCCTATAGCCTTTTCACTGGAACTTAATTGATACATACGGAATCCATCTTTTACATACCATTTGGTTTCAACTGTTGGAATTTGAGGGAATTCTTTTGAAACATCCGTAAATCCTGACTTGTTAATATCATAAACAGTTGCATCATATTGATTACTTGAAGCTTTTACAATTTTAGTGCCCCGATCTTCTAACCATTGTTTAGTTGATGGAACATTGATATCTGCACCCGAGGTCTGAACGACTAGACTAGGATTTAGATTTTGAAGAAAATTAATCGTATTCGATTTCACACCATCATAATGGTGATTCCATTTCATTAAATCTACTTTCCCGATTTGCTTACCTAATTGATCTTCTGCTCCTTCAGCATTATCTAAATCTCCACCTAAATAGATTTTTTGACCATTAACGGTAATCACAGCAACTATTGAGTTCGAATTGTCATCATAGACTCGTTTAAGATTTCCATCACTATCATACTCATTCTTGTAGTTATAAAGTTGGACATCCATATCTCCTAATTTAAAATGACTATCTTTTTCAGAAATATCTTGGATAACTTTCACGTTTTTATCTTTTGCAGCCTTTAAAGCATTGTCATAATTAAATAAATTATCCCATAAACGAGTAGGTTC
>CALIJD010000154.1 GCA_938017885.1 uncultured Granulicatella sp. | reverse complement strand
AAATTCAACATCACAATTGCAATGATAATTATTCTTGGCGTTAAACTGTAGCCAGAACGCAGAAATAAGGTTGAAAAATGATTCGTCAATACGCCGTCCACTAGGAAAGCTAGAATGAAGACAAACAATACCCAATAAACTCTTCTGGAGTTACGCATTATTGCCCCTCACTTTCGCTTGTACGAATTACTACTGTTACATAACGAACATCATTCGTATCCGCCGCTGGACGAATTTTCACTTCTTTATATAAACCAAAACGATCCATTGCCACTTCTTCAACTGTTCCGATATAAAGTGAATTTGGAGAAATTCCACCTAAACCACTCGTCACAACTTTATCCCCGACTTTAATATCTTGAGTAGCTTGAATTTGGCTCATAACAAGCATATTTGTCTTTTCGTCATATCCGGTAATGGTCCCGTAGATCGGTTCTTTCTCGTTTTGAATCATCGCCGCAACACGAACTAAAGTATTATCAGCATTCGATAACAAGGCAATACGTGCGCTTGTAGGATTCACATCTAAAACTTTTCCTACTAAACCATTATCACTCATGACAGACATTTGAGGTTGAATTCCATCATTTGATCCTTTATTAATCGTAATCACATCACGCCAAGTGTCTGGATTACGCGCAATGACAGTAGCATTCACTAATGTATAATCATTCAGCGTATCTTGCAATTTTAGCGTTTCTTTCATTTTTTGGTTATCACGTTTTAACTCATTCAATTGAACCTCTAATTCATGAATGGTATCGATTTTTTGTTTTAAGGATTGATTTTCTTGATACGTATTTGATAAATCACCCACACTATCAATAAAATCATTAATACTATTTGCTGGATAAGAGACTAATCTTCCAAGAATATTGGTTACATCATTAACACCTTGAGTCACGATATTACTTCCGTAAGTAAGGGAATACATGATTAATGCTACTGCAACAATGATTCCGATTACCCAACCAATTAGTTTCTTATTTGAAAAAATTGGATTCACATCATCACTCCTCTATTAAATTATTCAACGGACTCTATTTTTTCATTAATGATGGATTCGCTAGAATAGCTCCTGTTCCTAACGCCACACAATCTAGTGGGTCATTGGCAACAAACGCTGGCACTTGCGTTTCCTTCGAAATCATCTCTGCAAGATGACGAAGCATCGCTCCCCCACCTGTCAATACGATTCCATGATCAATAACGTCCGCAGAAATTTCTGGCGGTGTTTGTTCTAACACATCTTTAACGGCATCTAAAATTTGATGAATAATCTCACTCATCGCAATTGCAATTTCTTTAGCGGGAACTTCTACTACTCGTGGAAGACCTGTAACCATATCACGTCCACGAACTTGCATACTGCCTTGCGCTTTTTCGACAGAAGCAGATCCTAATTGAATCTTAAGTTCCTCTGCTGTACGCTCACCAATCAGTAGATTATACGTTTTGCGAACGTGCTGGATAATAGCTTCATTGAGCTCATCTCCACCCACACGAATCGAACGACTATTCACGATTCCTCCTAAAGAAATCGTTGCTACGTCGGTTGTTCCTCCACCAATATCTACAATCATGCTTCCTGTTGGGTCTGTAATTGGTAAGCCCGCTCCTACTGCTGCTGCAAAAGGTTCTTCCACAACATATGCTTCCTTCGCTCCAGCATATTTAGTAGCATCTAAAACGGCTCTTTTTTCAACGTCTGTGATTCCGCTTGGTACACAAATAATGACCACTGGTTTAAAAAATGAGCGGCCAACAATCGATTGGATGAAATATTTTAACATAGCAGTTGTCGTATTATAGTCTGCGATTACGCCATCTTTCATTGGGCGTAATGCTACGATATTTTCAGGCGTTCTCCCAATCATTTCGAAAGCCGATTTTCCTACTGCGATAATTTCTTCTGTAACGATATTTTTTGCAACAACGGAAGGTTCACGTGTGACAATTCCTTCATCTTCAAGATAAACAATCGTGTTAGCTGTTCCTAAGTCAATTCCGATATTTTGTGCTTTAAAATTAAATGCAACCACACTACTTCCTCCTTCAGTAATTCTTCTACAGACCAGGCTGTAAGAATTCTATTCTAGTATATCAGAATTTGGCACTTTATTCTTGTTTTTTATAGCTTTTTAGAAAACTTTTTTATTTTGAAATATTAAAGCGGTTTCTGTAATCTGTTGGTGATTTT
>CALIJD010000153.1 GCA_938017885.1 uncultured Granulicatella sp. | reverse complement strand
GCGAGCTGGGTTCAGAACGTCGTGAGACAGTTCGGTCCCTATCCGTCGCGGGCGTTGGAAATTTGAGAGGAGCTGTCCTTAGTACGAGAGGACCGGGATGGACACACCGCTGGTGTACCAGTTGTTCTGCCAAGAGCATCGCTGGGTAGCTATGTGTGGACGGGATAAACGCTGAAAGCATCTAAGCGTGAAGCCCCCCTCGAGATGAGATTTCCCATCACATTAAGTGAGTAAGACCCCTGAGAGACGATCAGGTAGATAGGCTAGAAGTGGAAGTGCCGCGAGGCATGGAGCGGACTAGTACTAATCGGTCGAGGACTTAACCACGAGTTGTATAGCTGGTAGATTGATGGCGTTGGATATAGATTCAGTTTTGAAAGAACGAAAGTTTTTTCAGAAATAAAGTGTGGTGACGATGGCAAGAAGGATACACCTGTTCCCATCTCGAACACAGAAGTTAAGCTTCTTAGCGCCGATAGTAGTTGGGGGTTTCTCCCTGCGAGGGTAGGACGTTGCCACGCAAACTGTGTAAGCTGGGCCTTGTGCCCAGCTTATTTTGTAGAGATTTTTATGTTGAAGCTATTCTGTTTTATAGGAATTTTGAGAGGAAGTTTGCTATAATGAAACGGATGATAAAGGAGGAGGTAGAATGATGAAATGGATTAAAAGTATGATGATTATAGCGTTTCTATTCATTTTGACGGCTTGTGGGAAGAGTTTATCGACCGAAGCAGTGCAAGAACAAGTAGTCACTTCTGCTGACTCGATTTCGAATTATCATATTACCGTAAAGCAATCGGACTATAAAGAAGGGACGAAAACGCCTTCTGCCCAAACCATTGCCAGTGCGAGCGCTTGGAAAGATGGTACGGGATACGGTTCTAAAATCGATAAGACTTCCGGGAAAGTGACGAATCAACTCGAAGTGATTGCTGATGCGAATATCGGTTTTATTCGCTATTATCAAGATAAATGGGAACAAACCATTACAGCGACTTCCAGCTTACAAAACACAGTCGTTTTTCCATATGCAAAACTGGTTCAATTTACCAAAGAAATCCATCAACTCGTTCCTTGGACGAAGGAGTGGCAAAGTTATGAGAAATCCTATTCTGGAGACGATGAAACGATTCGTAAGGCATTAACGTCCATTCTTGGAATTGCGACGAATGATACGTCAAAAGTGGAGTTGAAAATCAAGACCGATGCCGCTGGAAATCTCATCACAAATGTGGAGATTACAGTTGTTGATGAAGGCGAGCAAACCCGCAAAGAATATACGATTGCGTACTTACAATTCAATGAACAACAAAAGAAAGCTTTGCCTAAGTAATGGCAGAGCTTTTTTCGTAAAATAAACCGGTATGACTACAAAAAAAGGCACTTTTTTGTTACAATAGAAAAGAACAAAATATTGCGAGAAATGAAGAACATTTTGTAGACATGCGAGAGGGAGAATGCTTGCATTCTCCCTTTTTTAGAACAAGAAACATGGAGGAAGAGTATGGGACGTGTGATATCCGTTGCCAATCAGAAAGGTGGAGTTGGAAAGACAACTTCAACCGTCAGTTTAGCGGCTGCGTTGGCGGTCAATGGCAAAAAAGTATTAATTATTGATAGTGATCCTCAAGGGAACGCAACGAGCGGTCTTGGCGTACAAAAAGGGGAACTCGAACAAGATGTATATGATGTTTTAGTCAACCAAGTACCGATGGCGGACGTGATTGTTCCGACGAGTCGTGAAAACTTGATGATTGCCCCTTCGACGATTCAGTTAGCAGGTGCAGAAATCGAGTTAACGAGTCAAGCACGTCGTGAGCAACGATTGAAAGAGGCTGTGAAGAAGATTAAAGACGATTATGATTATATCTTTATCGACTGTCCTCCTTCACTAGGTCATTTAACGATGAATGCTTTTACCGCTAGTGATACGGTATTAATTCCAGTGCAGTGCGAATATTATGCATTAGAAGGGTTGTCACAACTGATGAACACCATCACGATGGTTCGCAAGCACTTTAATCCTCATTTGAAGATTGAGGGCGTTCTCCTAACGATGTACGATGCACGTACGAACTTAGGGAATGAAGTCAAAGAAGATGTGATTAAGTATTTCCGTGAGAAAGTCTATAAAACGATTATCCCTCGAAATGTCCGTCTGTCTGAAGCACCAAGTTACGGGCAAGCGATTGTGGACTATGACCCACGTTCTAGAGGAGCGGAAGTATACATGGAGTTAGCAAAGGAAGTGTTGGCACATGAGTAAAAATCAAAAAGGAAAAGGCCTTGGACGTGGAATCGACGCGTTGTTTATGAATGATTTAGATACCCTCGATGCCTTAGAACAAGTACAAGAAACCGAGCAAATTCAACAGATTGCGGTTTCAGAGATTCGTCCAAATCCTTATCAACCGCGTAAAGAGTTTGATGAGGAAGGGTTAGCAGAACTAGCGGAATCGATTCGCCAAAATGGAGTTTTCCAACCGATTATCGTTCGCAAATCAAAAATTAAAGGATATGAATTAGTTGCTGGGGAACGTCGCTTGCGTGCGTCTAAATTAGCTGAGAAAGAAACGATTCCAGCCATCGTACGTGACTACTCAGAGGAAACGATGATTCAAATCGCAGTTGTTGAAAACTTACAACGCGAAAACTTGAAGCCTTTAGATGAAGCGATGGCGTATCGTACGTTAATGGATTCATTGAAATTAAAACAGGAAGAAGTAGCAAACAGAGTAGGGAAGAGCCGTTCATACGTGGCGAACTTCTTACGATTACTAACCTTGCCAGCTGCAGTACAAGAACTCGTACAAAATGGATCTCTTTCAGCAGGGCATGCGCGTACGCTTCTTGGATTAAAAGACCAAACGAAAATTGGGGCTGTGGCTAAAAAGGCCGTGAAAGAAAATCTAACGGTTCGTGCCTTAGAAACTTTAGTCCAATCCATCAATGAACCTGTTAAGAAAACAACGAAGAAAATTCAAAAACCGAAAAAATCGATGTATATCGTTGAATCGGAAGAACGTTTAATGGATAAATTCGGAACAAGCGTGCAAATCGTTGAAAAAGGGGAACGTGGTAAAATCGAAATCGAGTATCTTTCTCAAAAAGATTTAACCCGTATTTTAGAAGTATTAGAAATCGAATTAGACGATTAATAAAGGAGTCTTTATGAAAGCAGGAACAACGTATCAACTACACGATCATGTGGAAATGAAAAAACCGCATGCGTGCCAAACGAATTCCTGGGAAATCATCCGTATGGGGATGGACATTCGTATCAAGTGTGATCACTGTGGTCAAATGGTCCTAATGCCAAGACGGGAATTCGAGAAGAAGATGAAAAAGGTGACGATTTCTGTTGCCGAAGAAAACAAATAAAAGAAAGAGTGTGACAAATGGCCTTAACAGCTGGAATCGTCGGCTTACCAAACGTTGGGAAGTCAACATTATTTAATGCAATTACAAAAGCAGGGGTCGAAGCGGCGAATTATCCGTTTGCGACGATTGACCCAAACGTGGGAGTGGTAGAAGTGCCAGACCTTCGTTTACAAAAATTAACGGAATTAGTCAAACCTAAGAAGACTGTTCCGACGACCTTTGAATTTACCGATATCGCGGGTATCGTTAAAGGGGCAAGCCGAGGGGAAGGTCTTGGGAACAAATTCCTAAGCCATATCCGTCAAGTAGATGCGATTTGCCAAGTGGTTCGTTGTTTTGAAGACGAAAACATTACACACGTAGCTGGGAAAGTAGACCCAATCGCTGACATCGAAACGATTAACCTAGAGTTAGTATTGGCCGACCTAGAGTCAGTGGACAAACGTATCGCACGTGTGGCAAAAATTGCCAAAACAAAAGATAAAGACGCGGTGGCAGAACTAGCAGTCTTAGAAAAAATCAAACCGGTGTTAGAAGAAGGACAATTAGCGCGTACGATTGAATTCACTGATGAAGAACTTCCAATCGTGAAAGGCTTATTCCTTTTAACAACGAAACCAATGCTGTATATTGCAAACATCTCTGAAGATGACGTGATGGAAGGTGGCCATAATCAATACGTTCAATTAGTGGAAGACTATGCAGCCAAAGAAGATGCCGAAGTCGTTGTTATCTGTGCGAAAATTGAAGAAGAAGTAGCAGAACTTGAGGAAGAAGAAAAACAAGCCTTCCTAGAAGAGATGGGAATTGAAGTTTCTGGATTAGACATCTTAATCCAAAAAGCGTATCACTTATTAGGCTTGGCGACTTACTTTACAGCTGGGGAACAAGAAGTACGTGCGTGGACATTCCGCCGTGGCATGAAAGCTCCGCAATGTGCGGGAATCATCCACTCCGATTTCGAACGTGGATTCATCCGTGCCGAAACGGTTGCGTATGCAGACCTACTGGAATACGGTAGCATGACAGCGGCAAAAGAAAACGGAAAAGTTCGTCAAGAAGGTAAAGAATATGTCGTGCAAGACGGCGACGTAATGCTCTTTAGATTTAATGTGTAAGGATAACGGAGGATTGTAGTATGTCAGAACAAAACGTACAAGTAGAAGAACAAGTATTAGTTGATACATTGAAAGCAGAATTAACAAATAAAAATGAACAATACGTGTTCCAATTAGAACGTGCATTAAAAGCAGCAGGATTTGAAGGGGCACAAATCGAGAAAGAATTAGCTCTTATGCTTCCTCAAATCATCGAACATCAAAAATCAGGGGTGACTGCACGTCAATTATTCGGAACGGTAACAGAACGCGTGCATGCGATTGTCGACGGACCTGCTAAAGATCCAGATGCAAAATCTCCAGATTGGCAAATCGCTTTAGATGGTGGTTTATTAGTAGGCGGATTATTCGCTCTAGTAACAGGAGTGATGTTGATGTTAAATCCAGACTCAGGTTCACAACCAATGGGCTTATTAACATTAATTATCAACTTTATCGCAGGCGCTTTTGTAATGTTAGCTATTTCGAAAAATGCTCCTAAATTTGATAATCCAAAAGGTCAACGTGGATACATTCGTTATTTAGTAGTCAGTACGGTGGCGATGGTCGCTTGGTTACTCTTAGTCGTAGCAAGCCAATCCTTCATTCCAAATGCCATCAATCTTGTAATGAGTTATGAATGGTACTTACTCATTGGAGCAGCAGCATTAGCGGCTAAATTCTACTTGAAGAAAAAATTAAATATTGTTGGATCAGTAATGTAAGAGAGTACAAATAAGTGTGAGATGATGGCGAAGTTCCTTCGTGGACAATCCCGCAGTGATTTCACACTTTTTTTGACAGTTTAGAGGTGAAAACATGAATCGAAAAATACGTTACATCATTACGTTTTTATTAGGATTAGTGGCCTTCTTTGGACTTGGTTCGAGTGTAGATGCTCGTAGCTTAAAAGTAGACAAGTACGATATCACCGTGAATATTTTAGAAAACGGCGATGTTCAGTTTCAAGAAAAAATTACGTTTCAGGCAGATGGTTCTTATAACGGAGTGTTCTATAACTTAGACTACTCAGGGTTTAGAGAACCAACGGATGTAACTGCCTTTTTGGAGACGGGTTCTGGAGCGGTAGAAATGCCTCAAAATTCAACGGGAACGAGTGGCACCTATCAGCTCACTCATGAAGGGGATAAATTAAAATTTAAAGTCTTCACACCGTTTTCGAATTCGAGAAGAACCGTTACCTTCCAATATACGATTCCAAATTTAATTACAAACTATCAAGACACAGCGGAATTAAACCGTAAAGTCGTTGGTACACAGTGGGAAATCGACCAAGAAAACATCACCGTCAAAGTTAACCTTCCGGGAAATGCGTCTA
>CALIJD010000152.1 GCA_938017885.1 uncultured Granulicatella sp. | reverse complement strand
CTACTTCTTTACCACCTTTAGCTTCACCGCGCATTTTTCCACGGAATTCACGACGGTGTTTTACACGTTTTGGTACTAACATGTTTATTTCCCTCCTTTCTCAGAGTTTTTGTTCTTTCTTGTTGGTAATACTTCATCACGGTAAATCCAAGTTTTAACACCTAATTTTCCGTATGTTGTATCTGCTTCTTCCCATGCGTAGTCAATGTCCGCACGTAATGTATGCAATGGAACTGTTCCTTCTGAATAGCTTTCAGAACGAGCGATATCAGCACCGTTTAAACGACCTGAAACCATAGTTTTGATTCCTTTAGCACCAGCGCGCATTGTACGTTGGATTGCTTGTTTTTGTGCACGACGGAAAGCGATACGACGTTCTAAGTCGCGAGCGATTCCTTCAGCAACTAATTTAGCATCTAAATCAGGTTTTTTGATTTCAACAATGTTGATGTGAACTCGTTTACCTGTTAGTTTGTTTAAGTTTGTACGTAATTTATCTACTTCAGATCCACCTTTACCAATTACCATACCTGGTTTAGCTGTGTGGATTGAAACATTAACACGATTAGCAGCACGTTCAATTTCAATAGTTGAAACGCTAGCTTCGTTTAATTGTTTACGGATATAATCACGGATTTTTAAATCTTCATGCAAGAATTCTGCGAAATCTTTTTCTGCGTACCATTTTGAATCCCAGTCACGGATGATTCCGACACGCATTCCTAATGGATGAATTTTTTGACCCACTGATTATCCCTCCTTCTTCTCTGATACCACTACAGTGATGTGGCTTGTGCGTTTTAAGATTTGTGAAGCTGAACCTTTAGCACGTGGACGGAAACGTTTCATTGTTGGTCCTTCGTTCACGTAAGCTTCACTTACATATAAGTTTTCAACATCTAAGTCGAAATTGTGTTCAGCGTTAGCAATTGCAGACATTAAAACTTTTTCTACGATTGGTGATGCAGAACGTGGTGTGAATTTCAAGATTGAAATTGCGTCACCGATTTTTTTACCTCTAATTAGATCGACAACAAGGCGAGCTTTACGAGGTGCAATACGAACTGTTTTAGCAACTGCTTTAGCAGATGTGATTTGTTCTGACATTTTTCAAGTCCTCCCCTCGTTATTTGCGTTTAGATTTCTTATCGTCATTCACGTGACCACGGTATGTTCTTGTAGGTGCAAATTCACCTAATTTATGTCCTACCATGTCTTCTTGAATATAAACTGGAACATGTTTTCTGCCGTCATATACAGCAATTGTTTGTCCAACAAAGTTTGGGAAAATTGTTGAACGACGAGACCAAGTTTTGATCACTACTTTTTTGTCGCTTCCTTGAGCTGCTTCAACCTTTTTCATCAAATGTTCATCGACGAAAGGTCCTTTTTTCAAACTACGACCCATTACGGAAATCCTCCTTCCAAGAATTTAATAGAATCAGATTTGTTATCTAGTTATTAATTATTTTTTACGACCACGAACAATAAGCTTG
>CALIJD010000151.1 GCA_938017885.1 uncultured Granulicatella sp. | reverse complement strand
TCTCTAATCATCCCCACTCGATTTTCGTCAAGATAGGCAAAATGATGCTTATGATAGAGCTTATCTGCAGGGATTTTGGCTAGCAAAGTGATAAAACTGCTCTCATGTGTATTGTCGTCAAACCACTGATCAATCATTTCCATGATTCTATTAGCAATTCCGCGTCTTTGGAACTTTTTATCTACCATAATATCGGACACGACAAAAGTGACACCGCCATCGCCAACAATTCTTCCTAGACCAATGAGTTCATCCTCTTCATAAACAGAAACTAAGAAAAGAGTCCCTTTAAGAGCTTTTTCTACTTCAGAATGAGGTTTCGTGCTATTCATTCCAGCGTTTACTCTTAATTGATTATAAGCTTCAACACTAGGAATTTTGTGAGTAAATTCCATAAAACAATTCCTCCAATAACCTTTTTTGTCTATTCATTATATCATTATTCCGCTATTTTGTATTTGATGAGGGTTTATATAAGAAGCGTGAATGAAAAGGTGTTGACTCTGACGTAACGTAAGGGTATATACTCCTAATATCAATCAAAGGAGGAATATGTTATGAAATTACATTTAATCGAATCAGATAGTGTTTATAGAGAGCTCTTAACGCTTCCTGTAGATCAAAGAGATGCTGTATTCAAAGAAAAATTATTACTACCCTTTAAAGAAAAGTTTACTATTCAACGGATATCATTTGATGAAAGAATTCCATTCAATGTGATGACACTAATGGGGTACATGCACAAGATGCCAAAAGATTTATCTGAAGGAGACCTTCAAATGATAAATCAATTCGATAAAGAGTTTTGGGAGAATATTAAACAAGCCTTTAACCGTTCTGTTGAAAGCTTTACATCGAAAGGAATTTCGCTAAAACAGCAAGATTACTATGTTACGGCTTTACTAGGAAACGAAGCGAGTCCAATGATGAGGATTAATGAAAATTACAGTGGGGATGGAGGGATTCCAGGGTATATTTTCCTATCCCTTGTACCAAATGAATATACCATCAATAGAATTGCTTCTGCGATGGCGCATGAATGCAATCATAATATTCGTTATCAATTCGTTGATTGGGAAATGGGATCCTTAAAAGAAATGATTGTTGCAGAGGGGCTTGCAGAGAATTTTGCAGAGAAAATGTTTGGACAAGAAAATATTGGTCCTTGGGTAACAAAGAATGATCTTGAAACATTAAATACGATTATTAAACCAAAATTAAAAGACAGTCTTTCTATTAACAATATGCAAGAAGCAATGCCGTATTTATATGGCGATGAAATTACAAAGATGCAAGGTGGTAAACCAGTCGGTCTTCCTTACGCTTCTGGATATACTTGTGGGTACCATCTCATCAAGTACTATTTGAAAAAAACAGGGATGTCTATTGAAGAAGCAACACTAAAAACAGCAGATGAAATCTTAAGTCAAGTAGAAGAATTTTGGAATTAAAGTGAAAAAGAAAAGCAGTAGATATCCAATCTACTGCTTTTTTCGTTATTTGCATCTTCCATCAATTAAATAAAAAATACCTGAGTCAGAAAAATAGTCCCTCATTAAAAGTCCTCACATAACTCAAACTCAACGAGGACGTAATTTGTCCTTGAAAGCCCTAATTTCCGAAATGATGTCATATTCAGGTCATAAAACTCACGTATACTAGGCTTATGATTTTATAAAGAGGAGAAATTACATTGAAAATAGCATGGAATGAAATTAAATACCAACCGAAAAAATTTATATTAATTGAGGTACTGATTGTTATCATGATGTTTATGGTTATTTTCCTATCCGGTTTAACGAACGGCTTAGGGCGAATTATTATGGCACAAATTGATACATTTGGAGACGTTCATTATATTCTTTCAAAGGATTCAGAAGGCGTCATTCCTTACTCAACTCTTACAAGTTCAGAACTAAAGGAAATTGAAGGCCTCCATTTAGAAGAGCAGACGGGGCTAGTAATTCAACGTTCTACGTTTATGAAAGAGGACGAGGAAGGTTCGCAGGATGTGACGTTCTTTGCGATGGATACGTACAAAAATTTAACGATTAAAGCAGAAGATGGTTATGTAGCGTCGGACTTGTCTGATAACGAAGTGATTTTAGATGAATCGTACAAGGCAAAAGGAATTCACGTTGGGGATACCATTAAAGATAAGACTTCTGATATTTTACTGAAAGTCGTTGCTTTTGCAAAAGACGCAAAATATGGGCATAGTACAGTAGCCTTCATTAGTTCTAAGACATTAGAAGAGATGCGTCAGAAGAAAAATCCAAATTACACTTGGCAACCACAAGTCATTATCACAAGCCAAGAGGTTTCAGCCGATAATTTATCAGAACAGTTGATGGTATCGAATAAGCAACAAATTATCAATAAGATTCCAGGATATACTGCAACCAATATGATTTTAAAAACAATGACTTGGGTATTATTAATCGCTTCAGCCGCAATTCTTGGAGTATTCTTCTATATTTTAGCACTGCAAAAATTGAAACAATTTGGTGTGTTAAAAGCGATTGGAATGTCGATGGGAGAAATAACTAGAATTCAACTGTCACAAGTAGGGATTCTTTCTATTATCGGAATTGGCATTGGATTAGGTCTTGCCTTAGCGTTAACGCCATTCTTACCTGTAAGCATGCCGTTTTATATGAAAGCCGAAGATAATGCGGTGATTTCAGTAAGCTTTATCGTTATTTCGATTATTTGCGGAGCATTATCTCTATTAAAAATTAAGAAAGTAGATCCAATCGAGGTGATTGGTGGAAATGGTGAATAAGATGTCAGTGATTGAATTACAACAGATAAAAAAATCTTACGCAGACGGAAATCAAATGAGAGATGTTATTTGTGACTTGAATTTAACCGTTGAACCACAAGAGTTTGTGGCTATCTTAGGACCTTCTGGTTCAGGAAAATCAACGCTTTTATCGATTGCAGGATTACTCCTATCTTCTGATGGCGGTCAAGTAATCATCGGGGGACAAAATCTCACGAATTTAAAACAAAGTGAATGGACGAAGAAGAGACTGGAGTTATTAGGCTTTATTTTCCAGGATCATCAATTATTGCCTTATATGAAAATCGGAGACCAATTAGAAGTAGTAGCGAAATTAAAAGGCGAGAAAGACGCTTCAAAACGAAAAGAAGAAGTCAAAGGATTATTGGCAGAGTTAGGGATAGAGAATTGCTACGGTCAGTATCCAAATCAAATGTCAGGCGGTCAAAAGCAGCGTGCTGCGATTGCTCGTGCCTTTATTGGGAATCCGCAATTAATATTAGCAGATGAGCCTACCGCAAGTCTTGATCCTGAAAGAGGAAAAGAAATTGCGCAATTAATTCAGCGTGAAGTGAAGTCTAAACATAAGAGTGCCATCATGGTAACTCATGATCGTTCTGTGCTTGAGTATGTAGATACGGTTTACGAGATGAAAAAAGGGAAGTTAGTTCGTCTGTAAGCATTTATGCTATAATGTTCCAGAAAGAAGGTGGAGCTATGTTTAGTATATTAGTTGCTGAAGATGATCATGCGATTCGCACATTGATTACGACTAAGTTAAGACAAGAAAACTACTCGATTTACGTTGCCGAAAACGGAGAGGAAGCTCTCTCGTTAATGGAGAAGCATCAAATCGATTTATTAATTTCTGACATTATGATGCCCGTGATGGATGGATACGCTCTTGTAAAAGCTTTACGAGAAACGAAGCATACCTTGCCCATTTTAATGATTACAGCAAAATCTCAGTTAGAATCTCTGGAAGAAGCTTTTAAGTTAGGGGTTGATGACTACATGGTGAAGCCGATTCGTTTAGCTGAACTTGTTCTACGAGTACAAGCCTTACTTAGAAGGGCTCAATTAGAAACAGAGAAAGTGCTGAGTTTTGAACATACAAGACTTGATTACAATGCATTAACTTTAACGGATTTAGAGACTGAAGAAGTGTATCAAATTCCTCGAAAAGAATTCTATTTACTCTATAAATTACTCAGTAATCCTGAAAAAATATTTACTCGATTGGATTTATTGGATGATATTTGGGGGATAGAAGAAGATCTTGACGAAAGATTAGTAGATGCATGTATTAAAAGAGTCCGACAAAAATTTAAAGAGAATAAAGATTTTGAAATTGTAACGATACGAGGATTAGGATATAAAGGGACGATTAAAAATGGATAAGCAAAAAGAAATACAATTCCCTCTCAGAAACTATTTCGTCTTCATGTTTTGTAGTGTTTTAGTGAGCACAAGTATTATTGGTTTAATGACTGTTTTTGTGCTAAAACACTGGTTTATGGTGGAGGTTAGTTTCCAAACGTGGTTAATTATTTTTAGTCTAGTGATTATTCTCGTAGGGAGTCTTGCCATGTGGTATGGGTCCGTTCATTTAACGAGACCTATTTCAGAGTTGAATGAATCTGTTAAGGCTATTTCAAGAGGAGATTTTAGCCGTAAGATTCCTCTTAAGCATTATCCTAAAGACACCGCAAAATATCACAATGAATTGGCTCAGCTTTCTCAGCATGTGAATCAGATGGCAGAGGACTTGAGGCGTAGTGACGAACATCGATCCGCGTTTATTGCTAATCTTTCTCATGAACTGAAAACACCGATTGCTTCTCTTGTAGGGGTAAGTGACTTATTAGCTGACGAAAAGCTTGATGAATCTACTAGAAAAGATTTGACAGGAATTTTGCGTTCAGAGAGCCTTCGTCTAAGTCGTCTATGTGATGGAATCGTCACATTGACAAAGATGGAACGTGATTTTGAACCAAAGAAAAAAACACTTCAACTGGATGAACAAATTCGTCATGCTGTGATTTTGATTACGGAAAAGTGGAAGCAAAAAAAGATTGACTTGACATTTACGAGTCAGCCTGTTCATTGTGTGACGGATCCAGATTTAAGCATGCAAGTGTGGACAAATCTGCTCGATAATGCGGTGAAGTATTCTGGAGATAATGTGCATTTGACGATTGAACTTCAAGAGGAGAATGATACTGCTAGAGTCACGATTGCCGATAATGGAATCGGAATGAGCGAGGAAGACCAACGACATATTTTTGAACAATTCTATCAAGTAGAACATTCTCATGTGCAAGAAGGAAATGGCTTAGGATTAGCGATTGTTAAAACAATTGTAGAACGCCTTGGTGGAACCATCACAGTAGAGAGTGAACTCGGAAAAGGTAGTGTGTTCCAAGTAATACTGCCAAAACAATGAATTATTGACGTTAAAATTAATCCAATATATAAATCCTGAAATTCACTTTGAACTGCACCGTGTCAAGTAGGCAGGAAAATAATTAAATTGTATGACGAGTTCTTATAGAATCGTCTGCTTGAGTTGCAACGATTGGCTGAATCCGGAGCAGCAGCAACTGCTAAAACTGCACAAGTTGTTGGGCTTAAATAATTATCGGGTATATGCATAACAAATTCTCCATTCTGAAAAATAATTTCTGTTAACAGAATACCATAATCAAAAAAATGACTTCGTTACAAAATAGGTATAACAAATGTTACTATTTTGAATCACATTCTTCGATTTCTATCTCATTGAGTCGTATACTAAAGATAGAACTATAAAGGGGGACTCTTTAATGGAATTTGTTCAAGAAAATCAAGCGTTTAGACATTACAATGCTGCTGGAGAAGTGGATGCTGAAATCACGTATACTCTCGAAGAAGAAGGAGTGATTGGTGCGGACCACACTTTTGTAGATCCTAGTCTTCGTGGACAAGGAGTAGCACGTCAATTAGTAGAACGATTAGCTGTGTATGCAAGAGAGGAAAACTTAAAAGTTCGCCCAATTTGTTCGTACGTAGTGGAATTATTCAAAAAAAGTACTGACTACGACGATATCAAAATATAAAAAAAGTTTCATTTTAAAAAAATTCAAAGTAAAATTCACAAAAAATTCAAAAGTAACCTCTATAATCTATTCATACCCAATAAAACACCTAAGGTTTACTTCTCCCAAATAAAAAAATGAACTCCCAACATTTTTTTATTAGTAAACCCTCCTAACCTTTTCCCGCTGTTTCCAAACAGCGGGTTTTTTTGTTTTGGAAAAAAGGTGATTTATGCTAGTATGAAGAAAGATACAAAAAAAGGAGATACTCATGAATCAAAATCACTATTATACACATCAACCAAATAGTAAGAGTCAAGAGAAACATTTTAGTTATGTTTTAAAAGGATTCTCTTTCCAGTTTGTTAGTGACAATGGAGTGTTTTCAAAGAATACCATTGATTTTGGAAGTCAGTTATTGATTGAGTCATATGAAGTTCCTTCTTCTTTACAGGAAGGAAAACTGTTAGATGTTGGTTGTGGTTATGGTCCAATGGGGTTATCTTTTGCAAATGCCTATCCAAAGATGCATGTAGAAATGGTCGATGTCAATGAACGTGCACTCGAATTAGCTAGACGTAATGCTAAAGCGAATGGGATTGAAAATGTATCGATTCACGAAAGTTCGATTTATGATGCAATAAATGCGAATGACTATTCTGTTATTATTAGTAATCCGCCGATTCGTGCAGGAAAAGAAGTAGTTCATCGTATTTTAGAAGAGGCGTATGACCATTTAATTGATGGCGGCCAACTAGTCATCGTAATTCAGAAAAAACAAGGTGCTCCAAGTGCGCAAAAGAAAATGCAAGAAATCTTTGGAAATGTAGAGCGTATTGCTTTAGATAAGGGATATTGGATCCTTGTGAGCACAAAAGAGAAAGAGGATTGATGTATGGAAAAAATAGAAGGAAGAAGAAATAATCGAAACCAGCAGAAGAATAATAAGCCAAAGAAAAAATTCAACTGGAGAATCTTTTTGGCGTCTATTTTATTTGTGATTGCGGCGATCTTGTTAGCTGCGGATCCGATTCGTACATTCTTATTATCTAGACTACAAGCAGAACAGTCTCAAATCAATTCTTCGTTAACATTGTCAGCTGTTAAAGCCAATGAATTGCAAGAAGCGGAATTTGACTTTTCTAAAGTAGAACCGATTGATCTAAATCAAGTCTTAAAAGCCAATATGAAAAAAGGGACATTCTTAACACTAGGACAAATTGCAGTTCCAAGTGTGAAATTGAATTTACCGATTTATAAAGGTTTAGCGAATGAAGTCCTTCTCTCAGGAGCCGGAACAATGAAACCAACACAGAAAATGGGGCAAGGAAACTACGCATTAGCGAGTCATAATTATTTCGGAGATATGACATTATTATTCTCTCCGCTGGTAAACTTAAAAGTTGGAGATAAGATTTATACAACAGATTTAGAGTATGTGTATGAATATGAAACAACGTCCGTAGAATTAATCGAACCAACACGAGTGGAAGTCATTAATGACCAACCTGGTGTTACAGAAATTACTTTAATTACGTGTGATGATTACAATGCAACAAAACGTTATTGTTTTAAAGGAAAATACGTTTCGAAGACTCCTGTTAGCGAAGCAAGTGATTCTGTAAAACAGGCGTTTAACTTGAACTTTAATACGATTCAATAATAGAAAATCCCAATCTCTTCAAAAAGAGATTGGGATTTTTTTACTCATAAGGATAAGGTTCGACATGAATATCGATAAATGAAATAGCAAACTCGTTATAAAGCTCTTTTTCAATAAATTCTGTTACTTGATGACTTTTGAAAACTGTTAAGGCTTCATCCATACACACCGTTAAATCGATATAAATATTTGATCCATAACGACGGGCTTTGATTTCACGAATATCTTTTACTTCGGGATGACGTAGGATGACTGGAATATAGTTATCTAGTTCGGTTTGGTCGAAGCCGTCTGTTAATTGAAAGGCACTCTCAGAAAACACTTCATAAGCTGTGCGAACAATGAGAAGACCGACAACGAAGGCCATAATATTATCAAGCCAGTGTAATCCAAAAGAAGCAAATAATACAGCAACAGCCGTCAAGAAACTGGTCATCGCATCGCTTAAGTTATCTTTAGCGGTTGCCTTAAGTCCTAGCGACTGAATACGTGCAGCCAGGTTCTTGTTGTAGAAGTAAACACCCATCATCACAATCCCTGAGAAGAATCCAACGATTGAAGAAATAAGTGAAGGAGCCTCTGTAACTGGGGTGAAAAATGCTTGGAAGGCGTTCCTGACGACTTCAATCCCGATGAAGAACATGATAAATGAAGTTGCAAGGCTGGCGATGGTTTCGAATTTCCAGTGGCCGTAGGGATGGTTTTCGTCGCTTGGTTTTTGAGATAAGCGTAATCCTACGAATACAAGGATTGATGAAATCACATCAGTGAAGTTGTTCCAACCATCGGCAAACAGGGCTTCGGAGTTGAAGAGTTTCCCAACGAACAGTTTTGTTGCGGATAAAAAGATATATGTGCCGATACTTAAAAGGGCTCCGCGTTCGGCTTGTTTAAGGCGAT
>CALIJD010000150.1 GCA_938017885.1 uncultured Granulicatella sp. | reverse complement strand
ACGTCAATTAAGGCTACTCCGCCTTCAGCAACAATCTTTGTGCCGTCTACTTTTAAGTGAGACATATCATTCAACATAATTACAGCACCAGAAATTCCGCCATCTTTAATGATAACATTAGAAGCATTTCCTAAAATTGTCGTCGGAATATTTTGCTCACGTAACCAATGTGTTACCTCGCTTGCTTCTTGTTTATCTTTTGGAAAAATAAGAATTGCTGCGTTCCCACCAGTCTTAGTAAATGTATATTTTTTTAGAGGTTCATTATAAAAAACTTTTACAGTTGGAAACTCTTTTGAAAATAATGTATAGTCCATACTATTCTCCTTAATCGTAATCCTTTTAATACTACTATTCTAATGAGTTTACGTCAAATGTTAGGAAACCTTGAGGAGCTTTTGCCGTAACGATTCTTTCGCAAATCAAGTGGCTTAACAAGCTACTGTTTGCTGAAACTGGGTTTTCTGATTTTGTCTGAACCGCGATAATAAAGCTATGAATAATCGTCTCAAATCCACGTTTGTACAAAGTAGAATCCCAACTCGTAAATCCATCCAGAACATCATCTTGACCTTGAGTAATTACTAAATCCGTTAAGTTTCGAATGGAATAAGTTCCACTAGGACTTTGCACTTCGATTCTTTCTAAGTTAGCTCCAGAAGTTTCATTGAATTGAACCAAAGCTGTTTCATTTTCATTTTCTAGGTAGACAGTACATTGTTCTAATACTCCGTCCTTTTTCTTATAGAAATAAGTACCATTCGTTGGAAGTGAGTCCATTAAGTAAAGTGCTGTATCTAAAGGATGAATAAAAACATCAAAGACTCTAGTTCTTGTATCTTGAGAAACAACCGTACAGTTCTTTTCTGTAATAATTCTCTTCTTATCTTCTACACTCTTTAAGACTTCTACTTTAGGAGCAAAACGTCTATTAAATCCAGCCATGATGAAGGTATCGTGTTTTTTTGCTAGTTGATATAATTCCATCGTTTTTTCATAACTAGGAGCTACTGGTTTATCGATATAAACAGGAATTCCTTTTTCTAAAAATTGTTTTGCCACCTCAAAATGAGCGTTTGTAGACACATGAATAAAGACTCCATCTAAAGGAAATTGCAATAATTCCTCAATCGTATTACAAGGAATACATCTCCCTAACAATTTAGATTCTCGATTCAACACTTCTTGATTTCGAGTACACATATACCATTTAACATTCCCAATCGAACGCATCACAGGTAAGTAAGCTTTTTGACTAATCGCTCCAACACCAACAATCCCAATATTTAACATTCTTTATCCTTCCCATTCTTGTAGTAATTGATGAACCATTTGAGCAGAACGTTTCCCTGCTTGAACAATAAAAGTATCAAAATCAACAGCAGAGGTCCCACGCTCTGGAATATCTGAAATCGCACGAATCACAATAAATGGAACTCCAAATGCGTGACACGCTTGTGCGATTGCTGCTCCTTCCATTTCAGACGCCATCACATCTGGGAAATGCTTTAAAATATGTGTTCGTTGCTCACGAGTATGGATAAAGCTGTCAGAAGAAACGATAAGGCCTGTATGGTTCTTTAAATCCACCTTAGCAATCGCTTGTTCAAGTGATGGTAAAAAGTCTTGATTCATTGCAAAACGCGCTGGCATGCCCGGCATTTGCCCGTAAACGTAATTAAAGGCTGTTACGTCAGCATCGCAGTATGCCAGTTCCGTTCCAATGACGATATCCCCGATTTCAAGAGAAGAGCCAAACCCACCGGCAGAACCCGTATTCATCACCAAGTCAACTCCGAAACGATCGATTAAAATTCCTGCAGCAAGAGCTGACATCACTTTTCCAATTCCAGATTGGACAAGTACAATTGACTGCCCTACAAGTGTGCCTTCAATAAATTCCCAGTTGGCAATGGTTGTTCTCTTTTCAATCGTCATCTCTTCTTCGAGCAGACGTTTTTCTTCTTCCATTGCCGCAATAATTCCAAATTTCATTCTTTCACCTCATCATTATCGTTCAATCATCTTCGCCATCAAGATAATATCTTCATATCCGTCACCGATTTTTACACCGTTCTTAAGTCGACCTTCTTCTTCAAATCCACACTTTTCATAGAGGTGACGGGCTTTTTTATTGATAGCAACAACCTCAAGTTCAACACGAGAAAGAGTTGAATAATCCCTCACCCAATCCAGCATTTCTTCCATCATCACGGTCGCAATTCCTTGGCCCCAATATGATTTCAAAACACTGATTCCTAACTCTCCTCGGTGTGAAAATTTAGGATGTAAGCTACCAGCAATAGAACCGACCGCAATAATCTCGTCTCCATCTTTTGCGAGTAACATATATTGATTTTCGTTTTCATAGAGCGATTCGATAAATAGTTCTTCTTGAGCGACAGAATATCTCAATCCTTCAGCTCCAAAAGAGAGAAAATCTGTTTCACTCCCTACTTTTTTACTATAATCTAGTAGCGCTTTAGCATCGTCTTTAACCGGAAGCGCAAATGTAATTTCTCGTTCTTTACTCATTACTGGCCTCCAATGTTTGAATAAATTCTTCGTACTCTTTTCCATGTGGGACTAAGCGAATCACACGTTTGGACTCGTCGTCTTCTACACGGTCGATTTGAACCTTTAAGAATGTCGAAGGAAGTTCATCTTCGATATACTGCGCCCATTCAACGACACACACACCACCTGCATAAAAATACTCTTCGAGGCCTACTTCACTGGCGCCGCCACTTTCTTCAATACGATACATATCCATATGAAATAGCGGAAGTCGCCCTTTACGGTATTCGCGAATCAATGTATAGGTTGGGCTCTTAATGACACGGTCAATGCCTAACCCAAGGGCAATTCCTTTTGTAAGAGTCGTCTTTCCAGCGCCTAAATCGCCTTCTAAGACCACACAACTATTGGCAAATACTTTTTCTCCTAGACGCTTTCCTAGTTCCATTGTCTCCTCTTGTGATGTTGTATGTCTTTCAAACATGCTGATACTCCTTCAAACTTGATTCGTTTGTCATGCATAAAAAAAGAGCCAAGACAAACTGTCTTAGCTCATTATAGCATATTTCGCTTATTTTAGAACGCGTCCTAAAAATTCTTTTGTACGGTCTACTTGAGGATTTTCAAAGATTTGTTCTGGCGTTCCTTCTTCTGCGATAACCCCTTTATCCATGAAGACAACACGATCACTAACTTCTTTAGCAAATCCCATTTCGTGAGTAACCACAATCATTGTTAGCCCTGTGTGCGCTAAGCTTTTCATTGTTTCTAGCACTTCATTTACCATTTCTGGGTCAAGCGCTGATGTTGGTTCATCGAAAAGCAATACATCTGGTTGCATCGACAATGCACGCGCAATAGCCACACGTTGTTTTTGACCACCGGATAATTGACGAGGTTTTGCATTAATGTACGCAGACATTCCTACTTTTTCAAGGAATTCTTTCGCAACTTTTTCTGCTTCTTCTTTTGATTTTTTCAACACTTTCATAGGTCCAACGATACAGTTTTCTAACACGTTTAAGTTGTTAAATAAGTTAAATTGTTGGAATACCATACCTACATGCGTTCGGTATTCGTAAATGCTCTTATCATGTTCAAGAATATTTTGGCCATTGTAGGAAATTTTTCCTGAAGTTGGTTTTTCGAGTAAGTTGACACAACGTAAAAGTGTTGATTTACCAGAACCACTTGATCCGATAATCGTTACTACTTCGCCTTGTTTTACTTCAAAAGAAATATCTTTAAGAACTTCATTAGTACCGAAAGTTTTACTTAAGTTTTGAATGGAAATTACTGCTTCGCTCATTATACATTTCCTTTCTGTCTAGTTTTTTCTTCGACTGCTGACATTGAATTTGAGTTCAA
This sequence comes from uncultured Granulicatella sp., assembly GCA_938017885.1. Taxonomy (GTDB): domain Bacteria; phylum Bacillota; class Bacilli; order Lactobacillales; family Aerococcaceae; genus Granulicatella. The sequence goes on along the minus strand of CALIJD010000150.1, from coordinate 5,917 downwards.
TGGATCTGAATAAATCACTTCATAGTTATCTGGACCGTCTAATTTACGCTCGAAGTAACGTAAAATACGAGTCACCGTGAATGTCATGATGAAGTATAAAATTAATGTAACAAAGAATGTATCGAAGTAACGGAAGTTTTGACCCGCAACTGTTTTTGTCGCAAAGTACAATTCTGAAACTGAAATTACGTTCAATACAGAAGTATCTTTGATGTTGATAACGAACTCGTTCCCTACTGCTGGAAGGATGTTACGAAGTACTTGTGGGAAAACAACATAACGCATTGTTTGCCAGTGTGTCATCCCGATAGCTTGGCTGGCTTCAAATTGTCCTTGGTCAATCGAAATAATCCCACCACGAACGATTTCTGACATATAAGCCCCTGTGTTAATCGATACGATGAAAATCGCAGCGAATGTGACATCTAAGTTGATTCCAAACATTAAAGCTGTTCCGTAATAAATTACCATCGCTTGTACGATCATCGGTGTTCCACGGAAGAATTCTGTATAACAGTTTAAAATGATAACTGCAATTTTTAAAAGGATACGTTTAGGTCCTTTTTCTGGAAGTGGAATTGTTTTAACAAATCCGATGAACATCCCGATTAAAGTCCCAATAATTGTCCCAATAATTGAAATATATAGTGTAATCCAGGCACCTGTTAAGAACATTTGCCAGTTCTGTTGAATGATTTTTACAATCCAATCAATACTCATTTAATTTCCTACTTTCTCTATTTAATGTGTATGTATACGCCACACGAGGTGGCGGTGTGTTATGTTTGTGCTTCGCTTACTGCCTGTAGTTGAACTCGGGCTCACATTCTGTGAAGCTGAACTCTCCGTCACCCAACATTCACACTGTGAATATTGGCTAAACGCTTTTGCTCACATCCTTGGAGTTGAGTTCGTCTTCGCAGAAATCGCGTCCACTTCCCAAACCATACGCACATCGTTTTTTACGATGTTTGCGTTGGTTTGCTTCAGTGATCGATTTCTAAGCGCGAAGACTCACATCCTGTGTAGTTGAGCTCGCCATCGCAGAAATGGCGTGCGTTTCCCGAAACGTCCGCAGAACGTTTCACGTTCCTTCCGGCGTTCCGGTCCAACGTTCCATTTCTGAGCGCGATGTCTCACATCCTACTCAGCAGCAGGCTGATTCTTAATTGCTTCTTGCATGATTTGTTGACGTTCTTCACTAGAAATTGTTTTTAATGCTTCGTTAATTTCTTTTGTTAGTGAGCTATCTTTTCTCACACCAACAGCTGTTTGTGTGTCTTCTGGTGATGTTTTGAATCCATCTGTTAATTTAACCATTACGAAGTCGCTGTTTGCAGCTTGAGCAGAAATTGCTTCTGGTAATTCAGAAACGTAAGCGTCAATTGTTCCAGATTGTAAAGCTACACGCATTGCTGGGAAGTTATCCATCGCAGTTTGTTTGTCGACACCAGGAATTTGGTCAATTACTGAGTAGTGGAAAGTATTTAATTGAGCCGTTACTTTAGCACCAGAGAAATCTGCTAATGAAGTAGCATTTGCATATTTAGAACCTTTTTTAACTACTAATACTAATTGTGAATCATAGTAAGAATCTGTGAAGTCGATTGTCGCTTTACGTTCTTCTGTAGGACTCATACCAGCAATGATTGCATCTATTTTACTTGAAACAAGAGCTGGTGTTAAGCCATCCCACTCAGTTTTAACAATAACTAATTCTTTTCCTAATTGTTTAGCTACTCGTTTTGCGATTTCAACGTCATAACCACCAGCGTATTGGTCTGTCCCTTGAATTTTTACCGCACCGTTTGAATCGTCGTTTTGAGTCCAGTTAAATGGTGGGTAACCAGCTTCCATCCCAACCACTAATTGGTTTTGATTTGCTGTTCCTTGACTAACAGGTGTTCCACACGCTGCTAATCCTACTGTCATTGCCAAAGCTGCAATTGCGCCTAAAATTTTTTTCATTTTCTTTCTCTCCTTCTCGATTATCAAACTGGTTCATCTTTTTACACAAAAAAGGAACCACGAACAAAAGCCGTGATTCCCCATTAAAGTCATAAGTAGTCATTCTTTTGCCCGGTAATTGATTGCACTTCATGAGTATCTGGGCAGATGTCATGACAGTGACTGACCTATTATGACCAGCCCCCAACGTTTTCACGTTTCGGCGAAATCCCCTTTCCAGTTTCCTGTACTCTTGTCATCCGCACCTCAGTTCAATAACCATTTGATTTAATTGTTGAACATAAATTAACACATATTTTTTTGAAAGTCAACCCCTATATTTTCATTTTTTGAAAATACCTATCAAAATATAATTAATATTATATCTAAAACGAGACTCGCTTATAGACTTATACGCAGTAGCTGATTGGATAAAGCTTCATCACTCGTGATTTGCTTTATCCTAATCAGTCTTACTCCCTCTTTCCCCCTCTCTCCTTCACTACCAGGGTTCCTCAGAAATGATTATTTTTTGCACTAAAAAATAAATGATTACGAAGGAACTTCGAGTTTCTATAATCGCAGTGGTGGGAATCGTATTAAATGCGAATTAGTAGGAGTTAGGAATTTATTCCTTACTCCTACTTTGAGGCTTTAAAGGTGAGAGACCTTAGGCTCGAAACGGTACAACATTACAGCTATTATAAAAAAATCCGCAAAGAATCGGAGTAAATATCCTCTCCTTTCCAGCAGTCTCTTACAGGGTGTCTCAGAAATACAATTTTGTGTAATTATAAAGATGATTATTCAGAATTTAGCGGATTTTATAGTGGCAATAATGTGGTAAGAATCGGATGTGAATTACTCGGAGTTGGGATTTATACCATACTCCGAGTTTGAAGCTTCGAAGACGAGAGACTCTAGGCTCGAGTCGGTGCAACATTATAGCCACTATAAACAAATCCGCAAGGATTCTGAATAATCATTTTTCTATTTATTTTATTACAAGCACAAAAAAGAGTGCCTCATTTCTGAGGCACCCTGTTAGATGAATTATTTATTCACGTTTTCCCATTGCCAGCTCACAACTTCAGGAATATCTTCCCCGTGTTCACGGATGTAGCTGTGGTGGAATTCCACAGTTTCGTCCATTTTCGCAGCAAATTCGCTAGCTTTGTCGCCATATACAGCAACCGCAGCGTCTTTAGCAACGTGGAATCGGTCCATTTCAGATAATACACGCATATCGAATGGAGTTGTGATATCTCCGTTTTCACGGTATCCGTGGATATGAACGTTATGGTTGTGACGATCGAAGAATAAGTCACGAATCATACCTTCATAACCGTGGAAGCAGAATACAACTGGTTTGTCAGCAGTAAATAATTTATCAAATTCTTCGTCAGATAAACCACGTGGGTCCACTTTTGGAGAACGTAATTTCAAGATATCTACTACGTTAATGAAGCGAATCTTCAATTCTGGGAATTGTTTGTGCAAGATTGAGATACCTGCTAATGCTTCTAAGTTCGGTTCAGTACCTGCAGCAGCGATCACTACGTCTGGTTCTTCTCCTTCTTTCACCGTTGAAGCCCAATCAATTACTTTGTAACCTTCACGTACCAACTCTTTAGCTTCTTCTACAGAATAGAATTGTGGACGTGGATGTTTTGAAGAAACGATTAAGTTAATTTTATCTTCTGAACTTAAAGCTTCAGCCATAACAGCCATTAAACTGTTTGTATCCGCTGGTAAGTATTCACGTACGAATTCAGGTTTTTTCTCAGCTAAGTGTGTTAATAAACCTGGATCTTGGTGAGTATATCCATTGTGGTCTTGTTGGAACACTGTTGATGTTGCAATCAAGTTTAATGATGGATAGTTTTTACGCCATGGAGCGTGAGTTTTAGATTTACGTAACCATTTGAAGTGTTGAGTGATCATTGAGTCCACTACACGTAAGAATGATTCGTAAGATGCGAAGAATCCGTGACGACCTGTTAATACATAACCTTCTAAGAATCCTTCAGCTTGGTGTTCTGATAATTGTGAGTCGATAACACGACCAACTGGTGAAATCCATTCATCGTAGCTTTCGTCACGACGACCAACCCATTGACGGTTCGTTGCTTTGAAGACTTCGTTTAGACGGTTAGATTTAGTTTCGTCTGGTCCGAATATACGGAAGTTATCTGGGTTTGCTTTTACTAAGTCAGCAGCAAAACGACCAAATTCAATCATATCTTGTTTTTGGATAGCACCTGGTTTAGAGGTATCAATTGCATGTTTTGTCCAATCAGTAATTTCCATAGGTTTTACAATCCCTGCGTTAGTGATTGGGTTCATGCTCATACGACGTGGGCCTTTAGGAGAAATTGCAGCAATTTCTTCTACTAATTTACCATTTTCATCGAATAATTCTTCTGGACGGTATGATTTCAACCAGTCAACTAAAGCATCGATGTGTTCCATAGCTTCACCAGATACTGGAATTGGAACTTGGTGAGCACGGAATCCGCCTTCAATTGGTTCATGGTTCCATTCTTTTGGACCTGTCCAACCTTTAGGAGTACGTACTACTTATACTGGCCAATGTGGCATTGTAGCTTCTTCGGCGCTCTTAGCACGAGCTTCTTTTTGAATTGCTTGAATTTTTTCAATTGCTTCATCTAATTTAGCAGCCATTAATGGGTGAACTTTTTCAGGATCTGTTCCTTCTACGAAGATCGGATCCCATCCTAAACCATTGAAGAATTGTGTTAACTCTTCATCCGTACGACGAGCTAAAATAGTTGGGTTGTGGATTTTACCACCGTTTAAGTAAAGGATTGGTAAAACTGCACCATCGTTTACTGGGTTGATGAATGTGTTTGAGAACCAACCAGCTGCTAAAGGACCAGTTTCTGCTTCTCCGTCACCGATAACGGCTGCTGCAATTACGTTTGGATTATCTAGGATTGCACCTGTAGCATGTGATAATGAGTACCCTAATTCTCCACCTTCGTGAATTGAACCAGGAGTTTCTGGAGCCGCGTGAGACGCGATTCCTCCAGGGAATGAGAAGATTTTACATAATTGTTTGAATCCTGCTTCATCTTGAGTGATTTGTGGGTATAACTCTGTGTAAGATCCATCTAAGTAAGAGTTCGAAACCATTACTTGTCCACCATGACCTGGTCCTTCAATGTAGAACATATCTAAGTCATATTTATTAATAGCACGGTTTAAGTGCGCATAAATAAAGTTTTGTCCTGCGATTGTTCCCCAGTGTCCGATTGGATGAAGTTTAACGTCTTCTTTTTGGATTGGACGACGTAAAAGTGGGTTATCTTTTAAGTACATTTGAGCTACTGAAATGTAGTTCGCTGCACGCCACCAAGCATCCACCTTTGCTAAGTATTCTGGTGTATCAAATTGTGTCATGTATTTTCTTCCCTTCTTGTTTTTGGTTTCCTAAAAAATCAGAAAAGCCGATTTAAAAAATTATCATTTTTTAACCGACAAGTATTTACCATAGCCTGTAGCCTCTGTCAAGAAGAAGCATGATACCTTTCAGTAAGTACGTTATTGTTCTTTGTATTTTAGGAAATAATCCTGTTTTCGAAACGGTTATTAAAAATCGAAAACGTTCATAACCACATTTATTTGACTGTTTTTATCTCGATTTTTGATCATTTAATTCATCGAGCACTCTATATTACCATTTTTTATGTTCATTCCGCAATAAAACATTCATAAAAAGTATGATAGGATCAAAAAAATCCGAGGTTTCCACCCCGGATCTTCCATATAATAAGGATCATACAGATCTTTATTTAAAATATTGAAGAAACTCTCCGTATCCTTCCTCTTCGAGTTTATCAACTGGGATAAAGCGAAGAGACGCTGAATTAATGCAATAACGTAGTCCACCTAATTCTTTTGGACCGTCTTCAAAGACGTGTCCTAAATGTGAATCTGCTTGTCCACT
>CALIJD010000149.1 GCA_938017885.1 uncultured Granulicatella sp. | reverse complement strand
TTTAGTATTTGAATTATTAACGATTCATCGTATTATGGCAGATCAATTTAATGAAGAAGAATTAAAACGTATTATTCAAGTTGAACAAGACGATACAAAAAAATATAACGAAAATTTTACGCTTAAAGATGAAACGAATGGGAATATAGAAGTTCGAGAATTAATTCCGACAGATAGTTCTGGAAATGAAGTTACTTCCATTGCAGAGCAGATTTCGACTTTAAAACAAACGGTGTTAGAAAAATACGCGGGTGCTTCAAAGAAAACTTTGATTTTTTTAAAAGCCTATCAAACAAAGGTTATTTCGAACGTGAATGATATTCATTACTATGTATCTGTATATCAACAAAAGGATCGTGGTTTTGAACAGCTAGAATTTTCGGAGTTAACACATCAACTTGTTTTCGCAGATACTTTACAACCATTTGAAATTTCAAAACTCTTTAATAATGATTTAGCAGTATCTAACTTCTTTGTAAAGAAAGCATTAGATGAATCTAAAGTAGACGGATTATCTGATAATCTAACAGAAAAAATTACTTCTCAATTTAAAGATAACAATTGGAAGAAACTAGATACGTCAATCATTCAAAATGGAATTCGTATAAAATACAAAGACTCAAACGATTCAGATGCAGAATGGACAATTCCTTTTACCAATCTTTTTGCATATATGAATGAAAATATGATTCCGGAAACAGAGAAAGAGAACTATACACAATATCTTGCAGCTGTTAAAGAAAAACTAGGTAAGAAGAGAATTGCGTTGTCGTTTGATGATGGACCTCGATCTGAAACAACACCAAGAGTACTAGAAATTCTAAAAAAATATAACGCGCATGCAACATTTTATATCGTAGGTAGTCATGTAGAAGGTAATGAGTCTATTATTAAGCAAATTGTGGCTGAAGGGCACGAACTTGGAAACCATAGTTATAGTCATCCTTTATTACCAAAGAAATCTGCAGACGAAGTGTATAAAGAGGTTCATAACACTTCAGACCTCATTGCCAAAGCTTCAGGTGGTTTAAGACCAATGAGTTTGCGTCCGCCATATGGTGGTTTTGATAAAATGGTAGCGGAGCAAGCAGGCATTGCTATAGTGAACTGGTCAATTGACTCGCTAGACTGGAAATATAGAGATGCAGCCAAGACAATTGAGCATATTAAGGAAAATGCTCATAATGGCGGAATCTTATTGATGCATGATATTCATGAAGAATCAGTAGAAGCTCTACCAACAATTATTGAATACTTACAAGCAGAAGGTTACGAATTGGTGACTGTAGATGAATTGATGGCAGGACAACCATTAAAACCAAATCATGCATATTTTAACCGTGTTGATATTCAAAAAATAGATTAAGAAGCTTGCAATTTTACTGAAAATAAGGTACATTGATTAAGTACTTAATGTACAGACCTTTTACAGAGTTTTTGCGAATCACCAACGTTTTACTCAGTATAAGGCATAAATTAAAAGAAAGAGGTGTTTAGAAATGGCTATTTCTAAAGAAAAGAAAAATGAAATCATCAAAGAGTATGCATTACACGAAGGAGACACTGGTTCACCAGAAGTACAAATCGCTGTATTAACTTACGAAATCAACCACTTAAATGACCACATCCGTGTTCATAAAAAAGACTTCCACTCAAACCGTGGATTAATGAAAAAAGTTGGTCACCGTCGTAACTTATTAGCATACTTACGTAACAAAGATGTTCAACGTTACCGTGAATTAATCAACCGTTTAGGCTTACGTCGTTAATCTTAAACAATGGAGAACTCCCATGCATTCGTGCTTGGGAGTTTTTTGATGGAGTTTTATTATAGAATAAATAAGAAAAATTAATCGCACTTATAATGTATAAGTTATATTGCAAAATACAAATGATTAAAAAAAGGCACAAGTCCCGATTATTTGGAGCTTGTGCCTTACTATTTTACATTTCTTTTATAGAGTGATCAATGATTTGTCTGTAACACATCATATTTTTATTATTGTACGATTTAATCACATTTCGTAACAATTTAAAGGAAGAACGTCCTAATTCTAATGTATGAATATCAACATAAGCATCAATTTGAACAGAAGGTTGAACAGAGTCAAATGTGATAATAGGCAAATGAATTTGTTTTTCATTTAAATATCGGACAGCTCCTTCAGTAAAGAGAGAGTCTGCTGTTACTAGACCATCAATGTTTCCTTCTTTAAGAAGTTCTTTTAAAGTATGATAACCTTGTTCTCTTGTAAATTCAGAAACTTGAGCAATAAGGCTATCGTTTATTTGGATATCATATTTTTTAAGAGCTTTTTCATATCCTTTTAGTCGGTCTCGGGAAACAAATAATTGGTCTCGACCACCGATAAATGCAATGGATTTTGCTCCTTTTTGAATAATATATTCTGTTGCATCAAATCCCGCTTTTTCATTATTATTATCAACAAATGAAATAAGAGGAGATAATGTTTTTCCGATTACAACAGCCGGAAATTCTTGTTCAATTGCAAATTCAACAAGGGGGTCCTCAATTTCCCCGTACAGGAAGATGAGTCCATCTACGCGTTTTCCAAGAATCGTATCTTTTAAAATGGCTAAACGTTGATTCGTATCTTTTCCAGTACATAATTGTATCGAGTATTGATGGTCCGCTGCTGTTTGCGAAATTCCTCGAATTACCGCAGGGAAAAATGAATTTTGATAAAAAATATCTGAGTCTTTGGGAAGAACAACTCCGATGACATTTGTTTTATTACTTGCTAAGCTTCTTGCATTAACATTGGGATGATAATTTAGTGAAGCCATGGCCTCACGCACTTTTTTCTTCGTCGCTTCACTAATACTAGATTTGTCTTGAATAACTCTAGTAACAGTAGAAGGAGAGACTCCAGAAAGCTTTGCAACATCCTTAATAGTGGATGCCATCTTTATTCCCCCTTTCTTAGTAGTGATTATTAAAATAAAAAATCTGGGCATGAAAACAGTTATTTTCACGCCCAGAGCATTTAAGGAACTATGATTTGATTGCTCCGTCAACCATACCTTTCATGATATGTTTTTGAGCGAATAGGAATAAGATAATCACTGGTAACATAATGAGTAATGTAGATGTTAGAATCATATCCCATTGTTTTGTAAATGATCCGGCAAAGTTTGATACCGCAATCGGTAATGTTTGAATCGCATTTCCTTTACCAAGTAATAGAAGTGGTAATAGGAAGTCGTTCCAAATCCAGATACCGTTCAAGATTAAGATTGTAACGTAGATTGGTTTTAGAATTGGAAGAACTACGTAGAAGAATGTTTGCATTTTGTTACATCCATCTAATTCCGCAGCTTCTTCGATTTCTAAAGGCACCCCTTTAATGAATCCGTGGAACATGAATACTGATAGTGACATACCGAAACCAGTATACGCTAAGATAATCCCTGGATAAGAACGTAATAAGCTAAATCCAAATAATGGAGTAGTAATCGCATCACTTAAAATTTTGAACCAAGTAACAAGTGGATACATTACAACTTGGAAAGGAATAACCATTGAAGCCACGAAAATGAAGAAAATCACTGTCGAAGCTTTTGAACGGAAACGAACAAGTCCCCATGCTGCAAGAGCCGAAAATAGAGTGATTGTGAAAAGAGAAATCACAGTAATAATCGTTGATGATAAAAATGATGATGGGTAATTGATGGAAGGGTTATTCCAAATTGTAACGATATTAGTCCATAGTTGACCAAAACTCGCAGGTAAAGCTAACGGATCTGAAAGAATATCAGCAGAGCTTTTGGCTGAGTTAATCACTAAAAGAACGATTGGACTCAAGAATAGTAAGAAAAGGATGACTCCTAAAATTTCTAGAAGTAAGATTCCCATTTTTTGTTTTTTCATTATAAGTCAATCTCCTTCCGTTTAGTGATTGAAGTTTGAATCAAGCTGATAACTACTAAGATAAAGAATAAAATAACTGCACGAGCTTGACCTAAAGCCATTAAGTTGTCACCTGAGGCAGTGTTGTAAATATTCATTGTAATAAACTCAGTACTTTGGATGGCTTTGTCATGCCATAGTAGAGAAGGTCCACCACCTGTTAATGAGAAGTTCACATCGAAAATCTTGAATGAGTTTGTAATAGTCAAGAAGAGCGATACAGTGAACGCTGGCATTACCATTGGAATGATAATGTGACGTAGACGTTGCCATGCATTTGCACCGTCAAGTGAAGCAGATTCTACTAAACTTGAAGGTACGTTTTGTAAAGCTGCAAAGTAAATCATCATAATATAACCAGCATATTGCCATGTGTTTGTAATGATTAATGCAGTCACAGCTAATTTCACATCTCCAAGGAACAAGTTATCGATTAAGAACTGGCTACCGATTAATTGTCCTAAAGCAGGGAATACTGAGTTATAGATGAATTGCCAAATATAACCAAGAACAAGTCCCCCGATTAGGTTTGGGATAAAGAATCCTGCACGGAAAATGTCTTTTAATTTTACCTTGCTCGATACAAGTAAGGCAAGACCAAATGAAACAATGTTTACTACGACAACGTTGAATAACGCGAAAATCACAGTAATCATTAAAGAGTATTGGAAGCGAGTGTC
>CALIJD010000148.1 GCA_938017885.1 uncultured Granulicatella sp. | reverse complement strand
TGTTCAAGCATCCCTCGAACGAATTTTGTACCAAATTCTGGAATCCCAAGAGTTCCTGTATTCGAGTCAATTTGTTCGGGTGTAACACCTAAAACTTCAGTACCACCAAAAATTTTCATTACTTCTGGATCATCTGGTGGAATTGATTTTGGATCCATTCCTGATAAGTCTTGTAACATCCGAATTACGGTTGGATCATCGTGTCCAAGAATATCAAGTTTCAATACATTATCGTGAATCGAGTGGAAGTCAAAGTGGGTTGTTCTCCACCCTGCACTCAAATCATCAGCTGGATATTGAATTGGTGTAAAGTCGTACACATCCATATAATCTGGAATAACAATAATCCCTCCTGGGTGTTGACCAGTACTTCGTTTCACTCCAGTACAGCCATTTGCAAGTCTTTCAACTTCAGCTTGTCTGAACTCTAATCCTAAATCTCTTTCATAGCCTTTCACATAACCAAAAGCTGTCTTATCAGCAACCGTACTAATAGTTCCAGCACGATAGACATAATCTTCACCGAATAATACTTTCGTATAGTTATGTGCTTGCGGTTGATATTCTCCACTAAAGTTTAAATCAATATCAGGAACTTTGTCTCCATAGAAGCCTAAGAAAGTTTCAAAAGGAATGTCATGTCCATCTTTAACCATTCTGGTATTACATCTTGGACAGTTCTTTTCCGGTAAGTCAAAACCTGAACCTACTGATCCATCGTCAAAGAATTCTGAAAATTGGCACTGTGGACATCTATAGTGAGGTGCTAACGGATTCACTTCGGTAATTCCAGTTAAAGTAGCTACTAAAGATGAACCTACAGACCCACGAGAACCAACTAAATATCCATCCTGATTACTCTTTAATACAAGTTTTTGAGCAATTAAATAAATTACGGAAAAGCCATTTCCAATAATACTTTTTAGTTCTTTCTTAATACGATCGTCTACAATTTTAGGAAGAGGGTTCCCATACCATTCATGGGCTTTATCATAACTTAGTTTAGTAATCTCATCCTCTGCTCCTTCAATTTTTGGAGTATATAAATCATCTTTTACAGGTGTAATTTCCTCTAATTGTTCGCTAACCCAATTAGAATTTGTAACGACTACCTCATAAGCTTTATCTTCTCCAAGAAATGCGAATTCTTTCAACATTTCATCTGTTGTTCTTAAATGAGCATCAGGATACTCTTGCGGAACTCCATTATTGACTGAAGTTAACAGTATTTCTCTATAAATTTTATCTTCAGGATTTAAATAATGAACATTACCAGTTGCCACAACTGGTTTTCCAAGTTCATCCCCTAATCTCACTAAGTTTTGGATAATTTCTTCTAAGTGATGTTCATTTCGAATTAATTCTTTTTTAATAAGAGGACGATAAATAGCTTTTGGCATAATCTCGATGTAATCATAAAACTTCGCTTTTTCTTTCGCTTCGTTATACCCTTTTTGCATCATCGCTTCAAAAACTTCACCTTCAGCACATCCCGAACCTAGCAAAAATGAATCTCTTCGACTAGAAAGCATGCTTCTTAAAATACGAGGAACTCGGTAATAATACTGAATATTGGATTGAGAAACTACCTTGAATAATTCCTTTAATCCAGCTTGATCTTTTGCAAAAATTGTTGCATGGAAAGGACGGCCATTCTTAAATACTTCTTCTGGATGAATATTTGTATTTAATTCATCATGATATAAAAGTTGATGGTCGTTTGCTGCCTCTTTCAGGAAAATATGACATAAATAACCCGTTGTTTCAGAATCATATACGGCACGGTGGTGTTGTTCCAATGCAACATTATAGCGTTTTGCAAGTGTATTCAAACGGTGCGATTTCAATTGTGGATGAAGCATACGAGATAATTCTAAAGTATCGATAACTGGTTGTTCAGTTCGTTCAATTCCAACATTCTCATAGCCTGTATTTAAAAACCCCATATCAAAGCTAGCATTATGCGCAACTAAGATACAATCTTTAGAAAACTCATGAAATTCTTTTAACACTTGTTCAACTGATTTGGAACCTCTGACCATATCATCGGTAATCCCCGTTAGTTGAATCGTCGTTGCGGATAGTGGATGACCAGGATCAATAAATTCTTCGAACTTATCAATCACTACTCCATTCTTCATTTTGACGGCTGCTAATTCGATAATACTATCATAAATTGCAGAAAGTCCCGTTGTTTCAACGTCAAAGACTACATAAGTAGCATCTTCTAATAAAATATGCTGAGGATTGTATGCTACATTCACATGGTCATCAACAATATTTCCTTCTAAACCATAAAGAATCTTAATTCCGTTCTTCTTTCCTGCACCATGAGCTTCAGGATAAGCTTGTAAATTCGCATGATCCGTAATCGCAATCGCCTTATGCCCCCATTTAGCAGCTTGAGTTATTAAATCACTTGGAGAATTCGTTGCATCCATTACAGACATATTCGTATGCATATGCAATTCAACACGTTTTTCTCCTTCAAAAGTATCCTTTCTTCCTTCGTGCTTAACTAAATTCATATCTCGAATAATCATACCGAGTTCTTGAGAATATTTATTAACTTCTATACTACCAAATGCCTTTACCCAGGTACCTTTTTTTAATCCTTCTAACGCTGCTTCATCTTCAGGTGTCGAAGGGAATAAGGTTGCGCTGATTGATGAAGTATAATCTGTTAGTTTAATATTTCCGAAGAGCTTACCTTTTGCTTTCCCTCTGCGAAGTTCAATGTCAAAGATTTTACCTTCAATAACTACATTTCGTTCTTCTTCAAAAATATCAGCAATGGCTCTTGTTTCAGAATTAGATTTGATGATTTTTCCATAAATGACACCCTCCTGCTTGGAGTTAGTAGTCATAGGTTTGTTCTTTTGAGTGGAACTTGCCATCATTTGAGCGTTCTTTTGAGCTTCATTAAAATCATCCTGTATTTGTTGTTCCTTTTGCTCAAAAAGCTCCGTCATTTTTTCATGCATTTCATCATCTAATTGGATGTGAATTCCTATTTTTGGAAACCCAACTTCTATATACGCTTGCTGAATCTTTGGAATACAATTTTTTACTAAGTGAGTTTTCGTTAATTCATTCGGACAATGAATTTTAATTTGATTATTTACGAACTTCGGTGTTTGTCCTAATAATATTTGATGAGAAACGGATGATTCATCCTTTATAGCATCAAGTATATAAGCCCAGTAATCCTGAATTAAAGTTTCATTTACAATCACGTTTTCTTCAGTTGTTATGATTGTTTTTGCCCCACCAAAGCGCTCGTAATTTCTGCTCAATAATTCAGTAAACAATTGGAATTTTTCAAAGAGAAATATATTTGGATTATGAATATGAAAAATCCAATTTTGATTTGATTTTGAAATGTCAATTCGTAATAACTTAGCGTCATCAAAATCCGGTGAGAAAACATTAACATCAGCAATATCAAATTGTTCAATTACTTTTTTCATTAAATCCTTATGTGATTGGCTCATTATTTCCTCCTCTTTTTTACATAAGAAGAGTGTTCTACAGATGTAGGAACACTCTTAGGTTAATTAAATAATTTCATAATATCATTCCAAGTAACAAGAAGCATTAATGCAAAAAGGAAGATAGCTCCTGCAATCGTTAAATACCCTTCTTTTTCAGGATCTAATGGTTTCTTTCTTATTCCTTCGATAAAGTTTAAAACAAGTTTTCCTCCATCTAAAGCAGGAATTGGTAAAAGATTCATTACTCCAAGATTAGCACTAATCATTCCCATAAATGAAAGTAAGTCTATTAAACCATTCTTAGCAACCTGTGAGGTCAAACTGTAAATAGCCACTGGACCACCAAGTTGATTTAAATTAAAACCTTTAGTAAAAATTGATCCTAATGCAGACAGTACCAACACAATTACACTGATTGTTTGTGAAAATCCATATCCAAGAATCGATAAAATACTATTATCTAAAGTTCTAGTCACACCTAGTTGACCTATTTTACTTCCGTTTTGCCCTTCAACTGATTTTGGAGTGATACTAATATTTTTGGTATCACCATTTCTTTGAATCGTCACCGAAAGAGTCTTATCTGCGCTTGAACGAACAATTGAAGTCATATCGTCCCATGAGTGAATATCTACTCCGTCAATCGAGATAATTTTATCCGATGTTTGAAGTCCAGCTTCTTGAGCGGCTGATTGATCACTAACTTGGCCTATTACAGGGTCATTAGAAGGTACTCCACCTTGCATAAATCCTACGATAATAAAAATGATGATGGATAAAATAAAATTATTCATTGGCCCAGCAGCATTCGTTTTAATTCGATTCCACAAGCTGGCAGAGTTAAATTGACGTTCAATCGGAGCAACAACAACTTCCGTACCGTCACTCTCAATAATTGTTGCTTGCTTAGAAACCATTAAATTTACTTTTTCTTCTGAATTTACAAAGTACCCGCTTAAGGTCATCGTTCGATGCAAATCCGCTTCCTCT
>CALIJD010000147.1 GCA_938017885.1 uncultured Granulicatella sp. | reverse complement strand
GGACACAATCCCGTCAGTAGCGGCTACCTGACGTTAAATGAAAATAAGGAGATGATATTTTTATGAACATGAAGACCTTAACTAGGGTTGGGATGATTGCGGCAATCTACACCGTCGTATCATTAGTACTAGCACCATTTACATATGGTAATGTACAAGTAAGAATCGCAGAAGCTTTAACACTACTTCCATTAATTTATAAACCATCCATTTGGGGTGTAACACTTGGCTGTTTCTTAACCAACTTAATTGGAGCGATGTTAGGCGTTAATCCAACTGGATTCTTAGATGCGATCGTCGGAACAATCGCAACATTCGGTGCAGCTTACTGCACGTGGGTATTAAAAGATAAGAAAGTAAATGGTATCCCAGTACTTGCCTGCTTAATGCCAGTAATCTTTAACTTCTTCTTCGTAGGTGCAGAACTTGCATGCCTATTTATGCCAAATGAAATTGTATTAGGAAGCTTAATTATTCATGAAGATGCCTATGTGGTTTCAAAACGTGGTGAAGAAATCGAATTAACGCACCGCGAGTTTGAATTACTTCACTACTTAGCGAAACATATCGGACAAGTGATTACTCGTGAACACTTATTGCAAACGGTATGGGGCTATGATTACTTTGGGGATGTACGTACAGTAGACGTAACAGTTCGTCGTTTACGTGAAAAAATTGAAGACACACCGAGTCACCCAACATGGATTATGACTCGTCGTGGGGTAGGTTACTACATTAAGACCCCAGATCAAGAAAAAGAAGCTTAAACAACGAATGCGCTTTTCCTTGCCATGGTATATTCTGGCAAGAAAAGCGTATTTTGCTAAAAAGTAGAGGAGACAGTGACTCATGAAGAAGGTGAAACGATTCTTTCGTTCCATTCAATTTAAGATTCCGATGCTGTTCATTTTGCTCTTGATGATTTCATTGCAACTGATTGTTGCGAACTTCTTAACGCAATTAGAATCTCAAATGATTTCGAACTTTCAGGAACAAATTCAGCTACAAGTAGGGTTCTTGAAAAATAATGTGCAGCCCATTTTGGCTAAAGATACAACAGATGAGGCTAAATCAGCTGAAATATCGCAATTATTGCAAGATTATCCAACAGGAAATAGTATTGTAGAAATTCGTATTATGGATATGCAGGGATATATTTTGGGAACCACGAATCAAACGCAGCAATCAATTGTAGGGACTCGTTCTACAGAGGCTGATGTACAACAAGTAGTAGTCTCAAATACTGTGTACAGTTACAACTATATTGACGGAGATTCTAGATATTGGAAATACGTTTCGCCGATTGATCCCGTCAGTGGTGTTTCTGGAAATCCAGTGGGGATTATTTCGGTAACGTCTAATATTGAATCGCGGTACACTCAAGTAAAAGATATTGGGATTATCTTTATTAGTTCTTCCGTTTTTATTATCATTTTAGCGATTGTGATTACAGTCATGATTTCTCAAGGGATTACTCGTCCGATTGCTGAAATGAAACAACAGACAGAACAAATTGCAGAAGGAAACTATACGGGTGAAGTGATGATTTACGGAGACGATGAGCTTGGGCAGTTAGGGCAAGCGATTAATGATTTATCTGTAAAAATCAAAGAAGCTCAAGAAGGAACGGAAGCGGAGCGGCAACGCTTAGACAGTGTCTTGCGTCATATGAGTGATGGGGTTATTGCAACAGACCGTCGTGGAAGAATTGTGATTATTAATGCGGCTGCATTGGATGTTTTGAATTTACGAAATGAGCGGATTATCGGAACGCCCTTGCTTGAAGTATTGCGTTTAGATCATAGTGTTTCTTTTAGAGATTTATTGGAATCTCAAGAAGAGCGAATGATTACGATTGAAGAAGATGGCGAGGAAACCATTGTCCAATGTGAAATTTCAGTAATTCAGCGTGAATCAGGATTTATTAGTGGTCTTGTATGCGTATTAACGGACGTTACGGAACAAGAAAAAATTGACCGCGAACGTCGTAATTTCGTATCAAATGTTTCTCACGAATTAAGAACTCCATTAACTAGTATCAAGAGTTATACAGAAGCGTTAGTGGATGGAGCATGGGAAAATAAAGAAATCGCTCCGGAGTTTCTAAATGTCATTGAAACCGAAACGGATCGAATGATGCGTATGATTACCGACTTACTGAACTTATCACGGATGGACCAAAATCGATTAGAACTTGATAAAGAGTTTGTGAATATGAATGAACTCGTGAAACATATTGTGAATCGATTTGATATGGTTTTACAATCCGACCAGTATAGAGAAAAGAACTATCGTATTCTCACAGATATTACCCAAAGAAATCTATGGGTAGAAATCGACCAAGATAAGATGACGCAAGTGTTAGATAATATTATCAATAATGCGATTAAATATTCTCCGGATGGGGGACGAATTATTGTTCGACTCATGGAAACACATACCGACCTTATTGTTAGTGTGAGTGATGAGGGATTAGGAGTTCCACGTAAAGATATTCCTCACCTATTCGATCGTTTCTATCGTGTAGATAAAGCTCGTTCAAGAGCAATGGGAGGTAGTGGACTTGGTCTTGCGATTTCTAAAGAAGTTGTACAACTTCATGGAGGAAAAATCTGGGTGAATAGTATTGAAAATAAAGGATCCACATTCTTTATTTCATTACCTTATGTTCCATTTGAAGAGGATGGTGAATGGGATGAAATTTAAAAATTTTCGAGTACTATTATTGACATTATTTATTTTGATGTTCGTTAGCTTTGTATTTACGTATTTGATTGTCATTCGCCCAGTTGAGTTTTTTGGAGTTAAAAAGCAATCCACTAATCTGACGACTACTCAAGATTCCGGAGCACAGATTCGAGCAAACTATACGCTTGAGGATGTTTTTAGACCGACCCGCATTGTCTTAACCAATAACAATAAG
>CALIJD010000146.1 GCA_938017885.1 uncultured Granulicatella sp. | reverse complement strand
AGCTAACACATCTTGAATAATCGGTAATAACTGAGCAGGATCACTCAATTGAACCATCCCGTGTTTTTCAACAACGCCTTTTGCAGTTCCGCCTTCTTCGGCTAATAGCAAGAAGACTTTCTTCGCTAATTTCGAACTTATGGTTCCGTCTGCAATTAATTGAATCATTTCTGCTAAGCTTTCTGGCGTTAACTTCAAGTCTTTCAATTCTAATTTCTTGCTGTTCATGTGCGCTGAGATGTCACCCATTAACCAGTTTGACGCTTGTTTAGGGTCCGCACCAGCTGCAACCGTTGCATCGAAGAAATCAGACATTTCTTTTGTTAACGTTAATACCATTGCGTCATATTCCGGCAAGCCAAATTCGCTCACATAACGTTCACGACGTTTGCTTGGCATTTCAGGAATCGAAGCACGCACTTCTTCAATCCATTCATTTGAGATTTGGAAGTTTGGTAGGTCTGGTTCTGGGAAGTAACGATAGTCACTTGAACCTTCTTTGACACGCATTAAGATGGTTTGACCTGTCGCATCATCAAAACGACGTGTTTCTTGTAGGATTTCTCCTCCATTACGTAGAACGTTAGCTTGACGAACTTCTTCGAATGCTAATCCTTTACGTACATTGTTAAACGAGTTTAAGTTTTTCAACTCTGTTTTTGTACCGAATTTTTCTTGACCATAAGGACGGATTGAAATGTTCGCGTCACAACGCATTGAACCTTCTTCCATCTTCACGTCAGAAACACCTGTAAACATGATGATTTGACGAAGTGCTTCAAGGTACGCATACGCTTCTTCAGGAGAACGCATATCCGCTTCTGATACGATTTCAATCAGTGGAGTTCCTTGACGGTTTAAGTCCACATAAGAGAACCCGTCTGTTCCATGCGTATTTTTACCCGCATCTTCTTCTAGGTGGACACGTTCAATACGAATGCGTTTTGTTTGTCCTTCTACTTCGATATCAATCCAGCCATCATGACCGATTGGGTAATCGAATTGAGAGATTTGGTACGCTTTTGGATTATCAGGGTAGAAATAGTTTTTACGGTCGAATTTTGTATCTTGAGAAATCGTACAGTTCAACGCAAGAGCTGCACGCATTCCGAATTCTAACGCACGTTTATTCACGACAGGAAGTACCCCTGGATATCCCCAGTCGATCACGTTTGTATTTGTATTTGGTTCCGCACCGAAATGCGCTGGTGATGGAGAGAACATTTTTGAATCAGTTTTTAATTCAACGTGGCACTCTAAACCAATAATTGTTTCAAAGTTCATGTCATTGTTCCTCCTTATAATTGTGGGTGGCGTAAGTAGTAATCATTTGCTTGTTCAAATGCATACGCTGCTTGGTAAATTGTTTTTTCTTGGAAGTAATTTCCGATTAATTGAATTCCGACTGGTAGACCTTCGCTTGTGAAGCCAGCAGGAACTGAAATCGCTGGTAATCCAGCTAAGTTTACAGGAACGGTTAATAAGTCCGCCATGTACATTGCAAGTGGATCGTCGCTGTGTTCGCCTAATCCAAATGCAGCAGAAGTGGTTACAGGTCCTAAGATTAAATCATAGTTTTCAAATACTTTTGCAAAGTCTTGTTTGATTAATGTACGAACTTGTCCCGCTTTCTTGAAGTAAGCATCGTAATAACCAGAACTTAAACTAAATGTTCCAAGCATGATACGACGTTTTACTTCCATTCCAAAACCTTCAGAACGGCTCTTCACGTATAAATCTTCTAATGTTTCTGCTTCTGTTGAACGGTGACCGTAACGGATTCCGTCGAAACGTTGTAAGTTCGAAGATGCTTCAGATGAAGCGATGATATAGTACGCTGGAATTCCGTATTTAGAGTGAGGTAGGCTCACTTCTTCAACGATAGCGCCCATTTCGCGGTATTGGTCAGCCGCTTTAAGAACCGCTGCTTGAACCTGTGCGTCCACACCTTCTGCAAAATATTCTTTTGGCAACGCGATACGCATGCCTTTGATGTCGCCTGTTAATCCTTTATGGTAGTCTGGTACTTCTTGAGGCACACTTGTTGAATCACGGTGGTCATATCCTGAAATCGCGCTTAATACTAAGGCATTATCTTGAACGGTACGTGTAAATGGTCCGATTTGGTCTAAGCTCGATGCAAAGGCAATCAAACCATAACGAGAAATACGGCCATATGTTGGTTTCATCCCAACAATCCCTGTGAAACTTGCCGGTTGGCGGATAGATCCACCTGTATCAGAACCAAGAGATGCAAGTACTTCTCCTGAAGCAACCGCTGCAGCAGAACCACCTGAAGATCCACCAGGTACTTTTGTTAAGTCCCAAGGATTTTTTGTTTTCTTGAAGTAAGAAGTTTCTGTTGAACCACCCATGGCAAATTCGTCCATGTTTAGTTTACCAACGTTCACCGCATCTTCTGCTTTTAATAATTCCATCACGTGCGCGTCGTAAATTGGGTTGAAGTCTTCTAACATACGGCTTGAAGCAGTTGTTAAAAGGTCTCGAGTCACGATATTGTCTTTAATCCCGATTGGAAGACCTTGAAGAGACGCTTCCTCACCGTAGCCTTTTTCGTCAGCAGCTGCTGCTTGTTTTAAGGCTTCTTCTTCATTCAATGTCACGAACGCTTCTACTTTAGGTTCTAAAGCATGGATACGTTCGAATGTTTCTTTGGTTAATTCCACAGAAGTGAATTCTTTATTACGAAGACCTTCGTGAAGCTCAACTAATGTTTTGTTTTCGATAATACTCATGCTTCACCCTCCTCGTTTTCACCCATAATGGCAGGCACTTGAATAAATCCATCTTCGCTTGTTTTCACATTACGCATTAACAAGTCGCGGTCGGTTCCTTTTTCAGCAACATCTTCACGCATGACGTTCACTAATGGATAGCCATGTGTCGTTACAGGAACTCCTGTCGTATCCACTTCTTTTAATTGTTCCACCATATCAATGATATCGCTCATTTGTTCTGTAAAATGAAGGATTTCATTATCGGCAAAAGCTAGCTTTGCAAGTTTGGCAACGTGTCTAACTTCTTTTTCCTCAATGGCCATTTCTTTTCCTCGCTTTCAAAATCATTACTTTTCTATTGTAAACACTTTAAACATTGTTATCAATATTAATCGAATATATGGTAAGTGAACACACCTTGCGTTAAATCTTGCATCAAGAACGCCTCTACTCCATTAATCGAACTAATGCGCACTTCTACTGGAGTGGTTTTTGATAAATATTTATTAGCCG
>CALIJD010000145.1 GCA_938017885.1 uncultured Granulicatella sp. | reverse complement strand
CAAAAGAAAAAATCTCTTAGATAAAATCTAAGAGATTTTTTTGCTTTATAAATATTTGAAAATTGCAAGGAACATAAAGATAGCTCCTGCTAGAACGAAAATATGCCAAATTACATGATAAAAATTATGATATTTACGTTTGTAGAAGATTGTACCGAGAGAGTAACTTAATCCTCCTAAGAAGAGATAGAGAATTCCTCCCCAACCCATGCTTTCGTATAATGGTTTCAAGGTAAAAATGGAAACCCATCCCATTGCTAGGTAAAGAAAAACTGAAATTTTAGAGAATTTCTCTAAAAAGAAAGCTTCGATGATGACACCACCAATAGCAAAAATCCAAATAGCAATACAAAACATTAAACCTTCTTGACCGCCAATTCCGATTAAACAGAATGGGGTATAGGTTCCAGCGATTAATAAGTAAATCGAAGAGTGGTCGATTCGTTGGAATATTTTTGCTGCTTTCGTAAATTTAAAACTGTGATAAAGCGTTGATGCTAAAAATAATAAAATCAGTGAGGCACCATATACACTGAATGCGATGATTTGCGTAGTATTATTAACGGCTACAGCCTTCATTAAGAGAAGTACAAGTGCAGTAATGGCTAATGCCACACCAATACCGTGAGTGACTGCATTAAGGACTTCACCGATAATTTCTGACTTAATCGATTGGACTTTTCGTTCTTTTTTGAGAGTTGATTCTTTCATAGAAACACGCTCCTTTCAATACATCTTATTATAGAAGGCAAATCGTTATTTGTCCAACTGAGTTTTTAGTACTTTTTTGTGACCCTGAAGCTTATTCGTTGTTAAGAAAGGCTTAAAGGTGCCTTTTTAAGTTTTCATTAATTCCATTTTATAGTAAAATAGGGGATATATAAGTATTGGGGGTTCCCAGAAAAGGAGATTTAACAATGAGTGTTCATATTAATGCAACAAAAGGGCAAGTTGCCGAATCAGTTTTAATGCCAGGAGATCCATTACGTGCGAAATTTATTGCTGAGCATTATTTAACTGAAGTAGAACAATATAATGCGGTTCGTAATATGTTTGGATATACAGGACTTTATAAAGGACAACGTGTTTCTGTTCAAGGAAGCGGAATGGGAATTCCTTCAATTATGATTTATGCGAATGAATTATATACTGAATTTGGTGCAGAACGCATCATCCGTATAGGTTCTGCGGGTGGTATGCAAGAGAATGTTAAAGTTCGTGATATTGTATTAGCTCAAGGAGCTACTACAGATTCATCAATCTTCAACAACATTTTTCATAATCAAGTAACGTTCGCTCCAATTGCAAGCTTTAATTTATTAGATAAAGCATATCATCTTGCGAAAGATCGTGGTGTAGGTGTACACGTTGGAAACGTACTATCATCAGATCGCTTCTATAATGCAGAATTAGATAAGAAAAAATTAATGGATTATGGAATGCTATGTGTTGAAATGGAGGCTGCTGGACTATATGCATTAGCAGCACAACATAAGAAAGAAGCTTTAGCAATTCTTACCATTAGTGATCATCTGTTAACAGGTGAAGAAACAACTGCACAAGAACGTGAACAAACATTTAACGACATGATGGAAATCGCGTTAGAAACAGTTCGTGCATAAAATTTGAATAGAAAGAAGGAACCCGAATGGGAAATAATCCAAACCCTCAAGGAGCTGTTCAAACAGGATTTGAGTCAAAAAAAGTTTCCGTTTGGATTTTAATAATGGCTGTACTAATCACTGCTGCTTTAACTTACTTTGGCACAACTCTTACAGTTTCACCACAATCCCAAGCGCCAAATACGCCAACTACGCAAACGACAAATGGAAATTCTAATAGCGGTGTGCTCTCTAACGAAGACTTAAGTAAAATAGAATTGGTCTATAAAACTTTGATGAACGGTTATGTGGATAAGAACATCTCCAAAGATAATCTTATTAATGGAGCTTTAAAAGGAATGAGTGATGCAGCTGGAGATCCGTATACAACCTACTTGGTGAATGAAGAAACAGCTGCAATAGACGAAACACTAACGGGTTCTTTCGGAGGAATCGGTGCGGAATTAAGATCTGAAAATAATAAAGTGATTATCAGTAATACACGTGAAGGAACACCTTCTCAAAAAATAGGATTACAAGAAAATGACGTGATTCTTAAAGTAGATGGTGAGGATATGGAAGGAAAGAGTATTTCTTATGTAGTATCCAAAGTCCGTGGAGAAGTTGGAACAGATGTCACTTTAACCATTCAACGTGGAAGTCAAGAATTAGAAGTAAAAATCACTAGAGCGAAAATTTCCATTGAGACTGTAAAGGGCACTGTAGATGAAACAGATCCTACAATTGGTCATGTGAAAATTAATTCGTTTGCAAAAAATACGGCTCAAGAAGTTGAAAATGCTGTGACTGATTTACGTCAAAAAGGCGTGAAGAAATTCATCTTTGATGTGCGCTATAATCCAGGTGGATTGTTAGACCAAGCATTAGCGATTAGTAATATGTTTGTAGAAGAAGGCAAGACTATTTTAAATATTGAAGATAGAAATGGTAAACCTAAACAGGTGGAAA
>CALIJD010000144.1 GCA_938017885.1 uncultured Granulicatella sp. | reverse complement strand
ATGCTTGCCATTCTTTGTAGAACTCTTTATTTTTCGCATCGTCAAAAGCCTCTGTTGAAGAAATTTTCTTCATGATTTCAGTACCTTTTTCATTTACATAACGAGAGAAGTTAAATTTAGCTGTTTCACCGAATAAGTTAGATGGGTTTGGATCATAACCTGTTCCCCAACCACCAGCGAACATATCGATTTCTGGATCATCTGCTTGAATTTTAACGTAGAAGTTATTTGATTCAATTGTACGACCAGTATAGAGTTGTACATCTAAACCAATTTCTTTCCACCAAATTAAGTATTGTTGGATTAATGATTCATTCGCTGCATCACGAGTACGAGCGGCAAAGTTAATCGTTAACTTAGAACCGTCTTTATTTTCACGGATTCCGTCACCATCAACATCTTTATAACCAGCTTCATCTAATAATTGTTTCGCTTTCTCTGGGTTATAAGTAAATCCTTCTTGCTCTTTGTTATATACATCTTTGAAGAATGGTAAGATGATAGAGTTTGTACCATAGTTCAATCCGTGATATAAGTTTTCACCAGCTGAATCGATATCTAATGCATAACCGATTGCTTGACGAAGAGCAGGATCGCTCATTTTCGCTTTTGGATTCGTTACGTTTTTGCCTTGTGATTTATCAAATGTTCCTAATTTGAATGAAATGTATTCATATGAAGGCGCAAATGAGCTTAAGAATGTTACGTTTGTTAAATCTTTAAACGCTTCATATTGAGCACTTGGCATGCTTGCGATATCGTAGTTTCCAGCTTTCATTTCTGAAACGATTGAGTCTGGGGAAACTACTTGCATCACCATTTTATCTACTTTAGGACGACCTTTATAGAAGTTTTCATTTGCTTTTAAGGTTACAGATTCCCCTGGCACGATTGATTCAATTGTGAACGGTCCTAAGCCGACTACTTTTGTACCGCGTACATATTCACTTTGTTCCCAATCTTTAACTGGAATATCTTTGAAGACATGTTTTGGCATTGTGTATGCTGGAATCGCTCCACCTGCTAATTGCATAGAAGGTAACATTTTTTCAAAGTGAATTTTCACTGTATAATCATCCACTTTTTCCACACCAGAAATCTTATCTGATTTGCCTTCGTGGAAGTCTTTCATTCCGACAATGTTTTGGTAACGGTCGTTGTAACGAGAACCAGTGTAGTCTTTGTTACCGATAGCTTCGATAGCGAAGATATAGTCATCGATTGTGAATGGTTGCCCATCTGACCATTTATAGTCTTTTGCATTTAAAGTGACAGTCGCTGTTTTTCCTTCAACGTCTAATTTTAATGAAGCTAAACCTGTATTCGTTAACTTACGGTTTTCATCATATTCAAACATTGATTGGTCTACTTGACTTGCAATCGATGAGTCAGTAGTGTTTGTTGATAATTCATCAATGAAAATACCACTGAATGGTGAAGCTGCTACTAAAGCGTATTTTAATGTTCCGCCTTTAATTGCAGTTCCTTCATGAGTAACTTCTGCATTAAATTTTGATTTTGAACTTGCTTTTGCTGGTTCAGATGAAGTGTTTCCACTATTTCCATTATTAGCATTCCCACATGCTGCTAATGTTAGTGCTGCCGCTGCAGCTGATAAGAATAATAAGCTCTTCTTTTTCATTTTTCCTCCACTCTCAGACTCCGATTCCATCCTAACTTCCGGATGAATTGTCTGACAAATTAATACTTGATGTTAATTTTAACAGAATTTTAATTTTTTGCAAGCAAAATCTTTATTATTTTTAAGTTAGGTTTAGCTAGGATGTTTAGAATGGATTTTTTCTTTTTTATTTTCCTACTTAGCATTAAGATCCGTAAATGCTTCTACACACAAAAAAGGCCTCACCATTGCGAGACCTTTAAATGGAATACTATTCAATTATTCAGCTTTAACACCAGTTTCAGATAGTAATTCTACTTGTTCCCATCCTGTTGATTTACCTTGAGCAATATCTACATGTTTCACACGTTTGTTTACTGCTGTTAGTGAGTAAGTGTTGAAACGTGGAACTTGGAATGGATTTTCGAATACGAATTTTTGCCATTGTTTGAATAATTCAACTCGTTTAGCTGGGTCAAATGAAGCTTCTGAAGCAATTTCATCGATTAATTTAGTGTGTTCATCATTCACATAGTGTGAGAAGTTGAAACGAGCTTTTGGTCCATATAATCCATCTGGGTCAGGGTTGTAACCAATTGTAAATCCACCTAACCACATATCGTAGTCATCTGCATATTTTGTTAATTTTTCAGCGTATGCGTTAAAATCTAATGCACGACCATTTAATAATTCTACGCGTAGACCAACATTTTTCCACCATTCGATGTATTGTTGAATAACAGCTTCATCTGTTTGGCTACCAACTGGAACTAATAATGTAATCGTTAATGGTTTACCTTCTTTGTCTTCTACATAGCCATCATTATCCGTATCTTTATAACCTGCGTCTGCTAAGATTTTCTTAGATTCTTCTGGGTTGTATGTGAATCCTGGAACTTCTGATTTATCCGCATAGATTTCACCAAAGAATGGTGTTAATAATGTATTTGCTGCAGTACGTAACCCTTGGTAAGTTTCGTTTGCCACTTGTTCATTATCTAATGCATAAGCGATGGCTTTACGTAAAGCAGGATCACTCATCTTCTTACCAGGTTCGAATACGTGTTCACCTTTTTCTTTGTCAAAGTGACCCATATTGAAACCAACATAAGAAATACTGTTTGTGATGTTACCAATTAATGTGATATTTGATAAGTTTTTATAAGTATCATATTGTTCTTGAGGCATTGAAGCAAAGTCATATTTACCAGCTTTCATTTCTTGAACGATTGAGTCTTGAGATACAATGTCCGCTTTTACGCCGTCCACTTTAGGTTCGCCTTTGTAGTAATAAGGGTTTTTCTTGAATGTTACAGATTCCCCTGGAACTACTTTATCAACGATGAATGGTCCGTTACCAACAACTTTAGTACGAGCCGCGTCTGAAGCCACTGCTTGATCATAAGTCATATCCTTGAAGATATGTTTTGGCATGATATTACTCATAATCGCGTTTCCACCTTTTTCTAAAGCTGGATATACTTCTTTCAAGTGAATTTTAACAGTTTGGTCATCCACTTTTTCAAGTCCTGAGATTTTATCTGCTTTTCCTGCGTGGAATTCTTCCATACCAACAACATTTTCAGCATTTTCATCGTAACGAACACCGTTATAGTCTTTATTACCAACAAATTCATAAGTAAAGATATAGTCATCGATTGTTAATGGTTGTCCGTCTGACCATTTGTAGTCTTTAGAACGTAATTTTAATGTTACAGTTTTGTTATCTCTATCTAAAGTGAATTCCATCATACCGCCATCTTTTTTGATACGTTGGTTTTCATCGAATTCGAATAAGCTGTCAAATGCAAAATTTTCTAATGCACCGTCGGAACCGTCGATTGATAGTAATGGTTGGATTAACCCTTTAAATGGTGAATCAGATACAATCGCATAGTTAATTGTACCGCCTTTTATAGCTGTCCCTTCATTTGATACTTCAGTTGGGAATTTACGTTCTGATGCTTTTGCAGCAGACTCCCCACCAGCGTTATTCGCTTTATTATTATTACATGCA
>CALIJD010000143.1 GCA_938017885.1 uncultured Granulicatella sp. | reverse complement strand
GAGCGACTAAAGAAGAGTATTTCAATACTTTTTTCATATTCCTACATAACCTCTTTCATTAAGATAAATCCTATCATATCAAATATTTTTCTTCTTGACTATTATTTGATTTTAAACATGGGAATGTTTATAGATAACGATTCAAAAAACAGCCCTAAACAGGCTTTTTATTATTGTTTTCTACTAAATCCTCAAGAATCGTCTCATAGATAGAACTGATCCAAATGAGCCAATAATGATTCCTACGACAAAAAGGAAGGCAATCATCAATGGAATAAAGGTTTGCGGTACAATCATTGAGAGATTCTGACTGGCAAGTGATGGATTGAACGATTTATAAGCTATTTCATAAACAAAATAAACTAATCCAGCTGGAACAACCGCTCCAAGTAAGCCAATCCAAGCTCCTTCTAGTAAGAACGGTCCTCGAATATAACTGTTTTTCGCACCTACCAGACGCATGATTTGGATTTCACGACTGCGTGAAATAATCGTAATCCGAATAGTATTTGAAATTAAGAAAACAGCAATAAAGACTAAGAGGAGTGCTCCTACAATACCCCACGTACGAATAAAATTAGCCAGAGCAAAAATACGTTTTGTATTGGCTCCACCGTATTCGACCTCAGAAACTCCTTCAATCTTCTTCGCATTATTTGCGACAGAAGTAACATACTTCGGTTCTGTTGTATCCACAATATAGGCATCATGCAAAGGATTGGCGTCCCCTTCAAAGAGTTTCCAATCTTTTCCCATGACTTCCGTTAATTTCTTTAATTGTTCTTCTTTGCTAGAAAATGTAACAGATTTGACATTGCCCATTTTATTAAGAGCATCATAGACCTTATGATAATCCTCATTTTTAACTTTTTGGCCTTCTTTTGTAATCGTCTCTTTATTATCTGCCGTATCTGGACGCATATAGACCATGACCCGCACATTATTTTCAATATCTGTTGCTAGCTTCGCTGTATTTAAAATGACTGACACAAAGATTGCAACTAATCCCAGCGTAATCATCACGGAGCTGACTGCAGCAACCGTCATCCAGCCATTGCGCTTTAAACTTTTAAGCGATTCTAGCAGGTGACTTAAAAATCTACTATTCATCGTATCCGTATTCTCCTTTTGCTTCATCACGCACCACACGACCATTTTCGATGGCAATAACGCGG
>CALIJD010000142.1 GCA_938017885.1 uncultured Granulicatella sp. | reverse complement strand
TTTCTTCACTTGCTTCAGCAAAAATGCTAGGCAAATTCGTTACTACAGCTGTTCCCAATACTCCTGCTGAGACAATTCCCGCCAAAATTAATTTTTTCTTACCCATATATATTTCACTCCAATTATATTTCAGTCTTTTTGCATTATACATCACTAACTTTTCAAAAACAATGCTTAGACCTTAAGAAAGTTAGTTTTTTCTATGAAAACTACTTCTACTTTATACAAGATACTCCAATCGTTTTGTAAATTGTTCTTAGGACAACCGTTGTAAAATATAATTTACCTCACAAGAAACACCTACAGATAGGATGCTCTCATCGATATCAAATTTTTCATGATGATGTCCAAATGAACTTTCTTCACTTGAACTAGACCCTAAAAGACCATAGACACCTGGTTTATCAACTAGATAATCTGCAAAATCATCCGCTCCCATTGACATATCGTATTCCTTCAAAACTTGATGAATTCCTTCTACTTCTGAGACCGCTTTTTGAAATTCCAACGCTAATTCTGGAGTATTAATCACAGGTGCAGCTGCATCATACCAATCAATTTCAAATGCACAACGATTCATTTCGGCTACTCCACGCGCAATACGTGTAACAGCCTCTTTCAAATGAGATCTTGTTTCATGACTAAACGCTCGAATAGTCCCTTCCAGTTCGGCATCATTCGCAACGATATTATAACGAGTTCCTGCGTTTAGTTTTCCAATCCCAACAACTGCACGATCTCCTGGATTTATTTCTCTTGCAACGATTGTTTGAAGTGCTACCACTGTCTCGCTAGCCGTCACCAAAGCATCATGCCCTAAATGCGGACGTCCTACATGAGCACTTTTACCAGTAATTTTAATTTTAAAAATATCACATGAAGCATTTACAGGGCCTCCTTGAACGGCAAACGTACCAACTGGTAAACTCGAATTCACATGAATCGCAAATGACTCATCAATATCATCGATTCGACCTGACGCCACGAATTGTTTTGCTCCTGCACCAATTTCTTCAGCCGGTTGAAAGGCGATTTTTACCGTTCCAGAAAAGGTGTCTTTGATGTCGTTCAATAATTTAGCTGTTCCTAGCCCCATTGCTGTATGTGCATCATGTCCACAAGCATGGTTCAATCCTGGACGTTTTGAAGCATACGGTTTTCCGGTGCAATCAGGAAGTTCTAAAGCATCGATATCGGCACGAAGCAATACTGTTCTCCCGTCTCCTTTAGCACCTTTAATAATAGCTAAAGTGCCTGTCTCACCAACTTTTTCAAACGGTACCCCAAATGAAG
>CALIJD010000141.1 GCA_938017885.1 uncultured Granulicatella sp. | reverse complement strand
AGAAAAGAACCGCCGGATTGGGGGTTCTTTTCTTTTACTTTGAGGAGAGCTTTCTTAATGAGAAAAACCCCCTTTACTGGGTAGTCCAGTAAAAGGGGTTTTTTGAACCAGTAGACCTTTTATTTAGAAAGGTCTCTTTTTGTTTTCATATCCTAATAGAACCTCTGGGAATTCTTGGCTTACTGCATAGAAGAATGGTTGTAGTAAGTCATCGGTATCTTCGCCCACATTCTTAATGAGAAGAGTAGTTTTCTTTCTGCGATAAGATTTGTCTGAGGCTAAAATGATTAGTTGTGAAGTACGACTTACCGTCATACCATATGATTTTTGTGTGTAGATATAATGGTAAATACGCTCAGCTTTTGTTAAATCATATACTTGGAAATTTTTGAATGTAGAAATAAGGTGATTTTTGTATAATATGATGCCTAATTGGTTATCTACATAAGTCGCATTTTCTAATACCGTATCCATTGAATAATTCAATTCTGGATAAGCTGCATAAAGTTCAGCATACGCTTTATCTTCTCCTCTACGAGTGGCGTAAGCTGAGTAGAAGAATACAAGACCGAATAACACAGCAATACCAGCTCCAGCCGAAGCATAGAGACGTTCGGTATTCGCTTCATCAGCTGAAACATAGTATTCAGTTTCAGCTAACTGAGAAATATCTTTATCTTCTTTAATCGTTTCTTTGAACGTTCTCGAGTAGTTTATAACGGCACCTTCTGCATCCGATTTACGGATTTTTGCGAGAACATAGACTGGATTGTCGACTAAGTAATCTTGTTTAGCTTTGAGTTCGTCGATCAGTTTATCGCCTTCTTTTATTTCAAGGCTTGTATAACCATAATCTTCGCTATCTTTACGAGTAAACTCGATTAAATATAATTGAGTTCCTCCATCTACTTCTCCAATTGGCTTCGATAAAAATCCAGTAACTTTAACAGAAGTAGTTGCATTGTCTTTCATAGGACTTACACCGAAGATATTTCCTTGTTTATACAAATTATCTCCAGTTTGTAAGAAATAGAAGAAGCCCACAAGTCCAATAGCGATAAGAAATGAGACAACTCCCATAACAATTAGTGAAATAATTCCACGAGTATTGCGTTTTTCAGTCATAATAATTCTCCTTTTATAGGTATGTATAGCAGAAATAATATATCATAAGATAGTTTGAAGTGCAAAGGTTTGTTTAAAGTTTCACTCACTAGAATAGAAGATTGTTGGATAAAAAATCCCCCCTTTACTGGGGTGTCCAGTAAAGAGGAGATTTATCCATTTGCGAGAATTTTTAGTCCAAATTAAAACGGTCTATTTTTTTCGTAACCAACTTCTAAGTTAGGGAACTCTTGGTGAGCTGCAAAGAAGAAAGGTTGTAAGAAGTTATCGGTTTCTTCACCGATATTTACAATTTGAATTTTTGTTTTTTTCTTTCTATAACTTGTATTATCAGTCAAGAATACGATATATGAATCGCGGTTTGTTGTGATTCCATAACGTTTATGGTTGATTTGATAATGATAAATACGATTTGCTTGAGTTAAATCATAAACTTCTAACCCGCTAAGCGTTGTAAAGAAGTGATTTTTATAAATATAAACTCGTGTTTCGTCATCAGCATAAGTTGCGTTTTGTAACATTAAGTCTAAGTTACCATTTAGTTCTGGGTAAGCTGCATACAATTCATCGTAAGCTGCATTTACTTTCTTACGTTTTAGGAAAGCTAATCCAACGAAAAGAAGTCCAGCTGCTGAAAGCCCAATTGCTACATACATGCCACCTTGAGCTGAAGAAGATGATTCAGATGTAGATAGATAGTAAACCGTTTGTGAATTACCAGATAATAAATTATTATCATTCAAAACTTCTGTAAATTTAGAATCGTAGTCTTCAATGGCTTTTTTATTACGGAAAGAATCGATGACAGTGACTTTAACTAATTCTGGATTGTTTGGCAATGTATCATTTTTTGAAATTAAATCAGAAGCTAATTTTGAATCAGCAGGAACTTCAAGTCCGATAATTCCATACGTATTATCTTCTTTTAAATATTCAATAATATACAGTTTTGATTTTCCACTATCGACCGTAGCCACAGGATTACTAGAAATTTGAGTGACCTTAACCACTTGTGTATCTCCGTCTTCCCTTCGAGCGACATCAAACACTTTTCCTGCTTTTACTAAGTCTTCTGGAGTAGATTTATTTAAGCTGAATAAGACAACACCAGCTAGGGCGATTAAAATGATTCCGAAAATAAGACGTAGCTTAAATCCGTGATTGCGATTTTCTTTCATAAATAAAGTTCCCTTCTTAAATAATATGTTTATAATACACATATCATAAACTAGATTTTTAGGAAATGCAAGAACGAATATAGCTTCATAAAGGGAGGGATTTGGTTCTACGAATGAAAGTTAGAGTTATTTTTTGATATGAGCAGAAAATTTTTTGCTTTCTATTTTCCATGCTATCATGTAGCTATCGTGAAATGCGATGTATTTTACCAATAAAGGAGAATTGTTATGAAAAAATCAACCAAATTATTAATGACAACACTGTTAATTTCGTTAGGTTTGGCTGCATGTGGTGGCAATTCAACTTCGACGACAGCAAATAATCAACAAAGTTTAACGATTACAACATTTGGAGAATTAGCAACATTGGATAGCGCTGACTATGATGATGTGCCAAGTTCTGATATGTTAGGACAAATTTTTGAAGGGTTATATCGTGTCGCAAAAGACAATAAAGTTGAATTAGGAATGGCTGCAGAAGAACCAACTGTGAGCGCGGATGGTCTTGTTTATACATTTAAACTACGTGACGCTAAATGGTCAGACGGCACTCCAGTAACAGCGGGAGATTTTGTATATACGTATCGTAAATTAGTGAATCCAAAAGAAGGACATGTAGCTCAATCAGCGGATGTTTTCAAAAATGCTAAAAAGATTCGTACTGGAGAATTAGGCGTTGAAGAACTAGGTGTTAAAGCAATTGATGATAAAACACTAGAAATCACCCTTGAAAATCCTGCACCATATTTACCAAAATTATTAACAGGTTCTCGTTTCTTACCACAATCTGAAAAAGTGGCAACTGAAAAAGGAGAAGGGTATGGATCTACTGCGGACTCTGTTGTAACGAATGGACCTTTCAAATTAGAAGGCTGGACAGGTTCGGAACTTTCTTGGAAACTTGTTAAAAATGAAGGGTACTGGGATGCTTCAAACGTTGCATTACAAAATGTCACAGTGAATGTGTCAAAAGAAGTCGCAACTTCTGTTCAATTATTTGAAGGAAAACAAGTACAATACACAACCATCAGCGAACAATTCGTGGATCAATATAAAGGGCAACCAACCTACCATGCAATTCCAAAAGCAACAATGGGGTATATGAGTTTCAACGTAGAACGTAAAGTGACAGGAAATAAACATTTCCGTCGAGCAATTGCGATGGCATATGATAAAGCCTCTTTAGTGAATAATGTCATGAAAGATGGTTCCATTGTTTCAAATGGATTAGTTCCAAAAGGATTTGGTGAAAATCCAGAAAGTGGAAAAGACTATGTAGAAGATCGTGGCGACTTACTCAGCTATAATGTAGAAGAAGCTCAAAAAGAACTAGCGTTAGCAAAACAAGAGCTAGGCACGGACACTATTGAAGTTACTCTACTAACTTCTGATGCCGGTAGTGCAAAAGTAGTCGGTGAATACTTACAAGCACAAATTCAAAAGAATTTACCAGGTGTGAAATTCAACATCAAATCTGTACCATTGAAAAACCGTTTAGAATTACAAAGAGCGGATGATTTTGATATTTTCTTTGGAACTTGGGCACCAGATTACCAAGATCCAGTGAACTTCTTAGAGCAATACGTTACAGGCGGAGGCATTAACTTCGCAAACTATTCAAGTTCTACTTACGACGAAGCTGTGAATGCAGTGAAAACAAAATATGCAACACAACCAGCAGAACGTTATAAACAAATGATTGCTGCAGAAAAAATCATCATGGATGATGCTATTGTGGCACCAATCTATCAAGCAAGCCAAAGCTATTTACTTGCTGAAAACGTAGATGGATTTGAAGTTCTTCCATTTGGACGTACAATCAATCTACGACAAGCTTCTGTAAAATAATCATAAAAAATAAGAGACTCGAAATTTCGAGTCTCTTTTCGTTTTGAAAAAGCAAAATGTAACAGTTATGTTACATTTTATAAAATCGCTCTTTAAACGATTTCGTCCGAAGAGGGACTTTTTATAATGTTTTTGTCATATGATAATACGGATGACCGCTTAAGACACGTTCGCTTTCTGGGGTGTAGCCCAGTTTTTCATATAATTTGTAGGCTTTTGTATTATCCTTTTCGCAGTTGAGGGCGATTTTTGTGGCCCCTTGCTGGCTCGCTAAGTTTTCTACTTCTACCAATAATTTACGACCAATCCCATGGCGACGATATTCGGGATAGACTGCTAAAATATCAATGTACCATTCTCCGGGCATCGTCTCCTTATCCTCGTAGAGCGGGATTTGATGCTCAATGTTGTAAGCCTCGTATAATTGGTGGAATGGATCATCAATCGTGTCTTCTAAGTGCCCGTGATAGCCAAAAATTGCCCCAGCCACTTTTCCCTCATGGATATAGACCAGGGTTTGGCTAAGACCGTAGCGAAACTGATTGTCGAGCATGGCTTCTTCTAGCATCGCATAGAGCATTTCTGGGCTTGTATGTTCCAGAATTGGCAGTTCCATATCTTGCATAATTAATTCGATGAGCGGGATGATTTGACGGCGTTCATCGCGCTTTGGTTTTCGTATCATTGGGACTCCTTTTGATATTTCTCGCGGTAATCCGTTGGGGAAATTCCCGTTATTTTTCTAAATTGTTTTGAAAAGTAAGTTGGTGTTGTAAATCCAACGATGTCAGCCACTTGAGAAATAGAATAATTCGTTGTCCGCAGTAGAATTTTACTTTCTTTGATACGAATGGTCATTAAGTATTCCATTGGAGACATCCCAACTTCTTTTTTAAAACTGTGGGAAATATAGAAGCGGCTTAAGTGCGTCATTGACGCTAAGGCTTCTAGCTGAATGCTTTCTCGGTAGTATGTTTTCAAATAATGTTTGATAAAAGCAATATCTTTTGTCGTTTTACTATGAGCGCCGACTTCCAAATCAAAATGCTGGTGTCTCAAAATTTTAATCAATAAGATTTCTAACAGATTATGACAAACTAAATCATAACTGAGCGCTTGATTCGTGGCTTCTTGCACCATTGCGTTTAAGTAGCGTAAAATGTCCTTTTGCTCATCTCGTAAATTAAAGAACGAAAAAGGATGTCCACCTTGATCCACAGGGGTTAAATTCGAGAAGGATAGACCTTGGATTCCTACCACAATGTATTCTAGAGGAGAATCTGGTGAAGAAACTTCTGTGTGTTCTACCTGAGGATTAATAATAACAAAATCATTGGCTTTAACCGGAAAACGTTGGTGTTGAATAATAAATTCGCCCTTACCATCAATAACATAGAAAAGTTCAGTAAAGGGGTGAGTATGTAGCGTACTATGCCAGTCGCTATCGTATTTGGATTTGGTAATAGACTCTAATCGGAAGGATAAATTCTTAATATCAGATTCTATCATTAAAAAACGTTCGTTACTCATGTTGCATCCTTTCTTTAGCAATCTTACTATCTAATTATACAGATTGTAGAAAACGGTATCAACAATATTTTCGGATTTTATCTTTTTAGAAAATATTTTTTCAGTCAAAAGCGTTCAAAAGACGATGAACATCGATTTTACAAGCCCTAAAAATAGAGAGGACTTGACGCTGGGACACGAAGAAGGTATCCTTACCAAGAGTAAGAAAGGAGATTCATGGAAAGTAGGAACTAAATTTTCTAGAACCTAAAATCAGAGTAGACTTTATTGCGTTAAGTGCCCGGAGGATGGAATGTTGCCACTGGGACGAAAATGGAAACATTGCGGTAATTTAGTCGCATTCGCTGCATTTAAACAACACTAGAAATAGAAGTAGTTAAATGGAGCAACTCTTTACAATTAAAGGAGATGCTAATATGGAAAATACGAAGAAATATAATAGAAAACAAATACTAGATATTACAGTAATGGCGCTAATCTTGGCCATTCGTCTTGTGATGGAAATGCTGCCGGCAATAAAATTCGGAGTTTACGTACAACTTGGCTTCGGATTCATCGGAGCAGCCATTGCAGGGGTCATGCTTGGACCGTGGCGTGCGGCGCTTGTGGGAATTCTAGTCGATATCCTCGGGAACTTCTTCCGCGGAGAGACTGGACAATTCTTCATCGGATACACACTTACAGCCCTAGTCGGAGGACTCATCTACGGATACTTCTTATATAAGAGACCACTCAGATGGGAGCAAATCTTGATTGCCGTATTACTCGTCACAATCGTCTGTAACCTCGGATTGAATTCGCTATGGGTCTATATGATGACGCAAAAAGCCTTCGCCGTCTTCATGCCACTGCGAATCCTGAAAAATATGATCTCGCTCCCACTAAATACAGCCATCCTAACCGTGCTGTTTTCTAACCAAACCATGAAAATTTTAATAGAAAAGTATAGGATATGAGGGCGAACGCTCAGGACTGAACCACTGGACTGATATGCCGCAAGGGACTCGGAACGAGTCGTGCGGACATATCAGGAAGTGGACGTCAGTCCTGTGAGCCCGAATTCAACTCCACAGGGTGTGATTCGAACCCGAAGACACAGGGTGTGAGGCAGAAAGACAGAAGCCAAGAATGATTTCACAGTGTGAAGTCATTCTGCTTTTCTTGAATTCCAAATCATTCGCACTGTGAATGATTTCTCGCAAAGTTTATTAGACATTCTTGAATCACGAGTGATGAAAAGAATGTCAATAAACCACTGCGCGATGTGAGCCCTCTTACCCCACTGCATCTAAGTCAAAGCACACACACTTTGAATGCACCATGAAAATTATCATATATGATAATTTCACCATACGTATTTATCTGACAGAATTTATTTTATTGCACAAAAAAATCCCCACATCTGTGGGGATTTTGTCTTATCTAATACCTAATGCAATTCTTGCGTATCGTGACATCCGTTCAGGAGTCCATGCCGGATACCAAACAAGTTTCACATCTATTGTCTTCACTTCTTCAATCTCAGCTAATGCGCGATGAATTTCATCTGTAATAATATCTGCTAGCGGACAACCCATTGTTGTAAGGGTCATATCCACTTTACAATGACCTTCCTCATTTAAGTCCACTCCGTAAATCAATCCTAAGTTTACAATATCAATTCCTAACTCAGGATCAATGACTGTTTCTAACGCTTCTAAAATCTTTTCTTGCATTGCTTCTGCTGCAGTTTTATTCTCTTCTGTCATTTGCTACTCTCCTATTGAAATACTTTTTGGAAAAAATCCGCTACTGCTTCAAACACCTGATGAGGGACTCGATGACCTTCACCTTGTGTCTCATGCCATTCTACCTTTGTAGCGTATGGTTCTTTCTTAATACTATTATAAAATTCTTTATTCAATTCATAAGGCACTTTATCATCTGCTGTCCCATGCCATAAGAATAATGG
>CALIJD010000140.1 GCA_938017885.1 uncultured Granulicatella sp. | reverse complement strand
ATGAGAAGGCTGACGGTGACGGAGGCACACAGCGTATTGATATTTTTGACGCAACTGTTTTCGCAACTGTCCAAATGCTAGAAGAAAGTGATAGTAAAGCAAATCGTGCAAAAGATTTCTTTGGATTGAAGGGAGATTAAAATGGGATTATTCGATTTTTGGAATAAAAGAAATAAAACAGCTTCACCACCAGTCGGATTTGTAAATCCGTATGAATGGAGAGAGTTAATATCAAGAGATGATGGATACATTCCGTTAAATAAACATCCAGATGTGCTTATTGCTGTTGATAAAATTGCAGATTTAGTATCTAACATGACGATTCAATTAATGGAAAATACAGATAAAGGAGATATCCGTGTTCGTGATGAACTTGCTAGAAAGATTGATATCAATCCGTATAAGTATATGACTCGAAAAACGTGGATATATAGAATCGTTAAAGATTTATTGCTAGATGGTGATGGCAATGCAGTAGTACATGTTGGATTAATTAAAGGCAAAGATTTGATTGGAGAATTAATGCCATTGAACATGAGAAGCGTTGAGTTTATTGATGAGGAAAACGGAGAATACTATATCCGATATGGTCAAGTAAGGTTGAATCCAGATGAAGTTGTACACTTTGCAATCAATCCGGATGCACAAAGAGCACATATTGGAACTGGTTATAGAATATCTTTAAAAGATATTGTAGAAAATCTTACACAAGCAACTAAAACAAAAAATAGTTTTATGCGAAATAAAAATATTCCTAGTGTTGTAATTAGTGTAAATGGGGATGCCGATGGATTAACGAATCAACAAGGCCGTGAAGCCATAATGAATAGTTATCTAAAAACTACCAATGCTGGAGAACCGTGGATTATTCCAGCGGAGATGATGAGAGTTGACCAAGTCAAACCACTTACATTAAAAGATATTGCAATCAACGAATCTGTTGAAATTGATAAAAAAACAATTGCTGGACTCATAGGAGTGCCAGCTTTTTTCTTAGGCGTAGGTTCATTTAACAAAGAAGAATATAACACATTTATTAATACTAGAATTCTATCAATTTCACAGATCATCTCACAAGCATTAACGAGGGATTTATTGATTAGTCCAAAAAGATATTTCAGATTGAATCCACGTTCGTTGTATTCATACAACATTACGGAGCTTGTTACAGCGGGTAGCCAAATGGTGCAATTAGCAGCTATGCGCAGGAACGAACTACGTGATTGGGTCGGATTAGCACCAGACCCTGAAATGGAAAATATTATCGTGTTAGAAAATTATTTAAATCAAGATGATTTAGACAAACAAAAGAAATTGAAAGGTGGTGAGAATGATGAATAAACGAGAAAGCTATCTCACTACTCAATTTAAAACACGTAGTGATGAAAGTGGAAAAAAATTCATTGAGGGATATTTCATTAAGTACGGTGTGGAAACAGAACTTTGGGACGGATTTTTTGAAATGATTGAAAAGGAGGCTGTAGACAAAGCACTAGAGCGTAATCCAGATGTTAGAGCTCTATTTAATCACGATACGAATATTTGTTTAGGGCGTACTGGAAATGGAATTCTAAAATTAAAATCCGATAACATCGGACTGTTTGGTGACTGCGAAATTAACAACGCAGATCCAGATGCAATTGGAGCTCATGCAAGAATTGAAAGACAGGATGTAAATGGTTGTAGCTTTGGATTTATTGAATTAGCTTTCGAAATTGTCGAAAGAAAAGATGGAACAGTACTCAAAATCATTAAAGATATGGAACTTCTGGAAGTCAGTCCTTGTACATTCCCTGCCTACCCTCAAACAGAAATCTCTGCTAGAAAGCAAGGGTACGAAGAATTTAAAAAAGAATCGTTAAACGCTAGAAAAAAATTATTGAAGGAGAAATTAAAGAATGAAAAATAAAGGATTACTAATTAAACAAAAAATTGCTATGCGTAATAAGTCGTTAGCAAATATTAATTCTGAATTAGAAGCATTAATGAAACGTTCAGAAGAAGTAGAATCTGCTATCGAAGCAGTCGAAACTGAAGAAGATCTAAACGATGTGGAAACTCAAATTGAAGAAATCCAATCAGAGTTAACTTCAAAAAAACAAGAAAAAGAAAATTTGGAAAAAGAAATTTCTGAGTTGGAAACAGAATTAAAGGAATTGGAAGAAAAGGAACCAGAAAAGGAGAATAAAAGAAATATGGAAAAAATTAACAAACTAGAAACACGCAATGCATTAAATGAGTACATTCGTACTAAAGGACAAAAACGTGACGGACTTAAAATTGTTGATGGAGGAGCTTTAATTCCTACTGAAGTATTACAACCTCAAATGCAGAAAACACGTAATGTAGATTTATCTAAACTTGTGCGTGTAGTAAAAGTTAATTCAGCTTCTGGGAAATATGCAGTAATTAGCAAATCCAAAAATAAAATGACATCAGTTGATGAATTAGAAAAAAATCCAGACTTAGGAAAAGCAAAAATTACACCAATCGACTGGTCAGTTAAAACATATCGTGGACAATTATCAGTATCTCAAGAAATGATTGATGACGCAAGTTACGACATTATGGGATTGGTTGAAGAAGATGCTGTAAACCAAGATGTAAATACTAAAAACCATGAAATCGCAGAAATCTTTAAAACAGCAAAAGCTGAAAATGCGAGTGGTTTTGATGGATTGAAAGACGTTATTAACAAGAAAATCTCATCAGTATATGATGTGATTGTTGTAGCAACTGATTCTATGTTCGCAGCTTTAGACAAAGTTAAGGATAAAGAAGGACGCTATATGTTACAACCAGATCCAACGTCACCAACGGGATATAAATTTAAAAATAAGGTTATTTATCCAATCCCAGATGAACTATTAGGAAATGAAGGAGATATGAAAGCCTTCGTCGGCGATGCATTTGAATTTGTAACATTATTCGACAGAAAACAAACTACAGTGCGTTGGACTCCACATGAAATCTACGGAGAAACATTAGGATTGTTCTCGCGTTTTGATACAAAAGCAACTGATAAAGAGTCAGGTGTATTCGTAACTTACACCGACGCTGTCTAGGAGTAGATTATGAAGTACGAAGTAATTTGTGCGTTTGCTGACATGACCGACCGTTCAGAAGAATTTCCAAACGGTCGGTTTTATAATTGCGGGGATGTATATCCTGCTAAAGACAAAGTGAGTAAAGCACGACTGTTAGAATTATCAACTAAAGATAATATTGCTGGAGTTATTTTCATCAAACAGACAGAAGGAGATGATAATAATGGAACAGACACAGATACTAGCTCTATTGAAGGCTAAGCTAGGGATTAGTGGGACATTTAGAGATGAGTATTTAAACCATTTAATTTTATCAGTACAAGATGAGATAAAAAAACAAAAGAAAATAAAACTTGATACTAATCGATATGATCACATGGATTTCTTAATCGACTACTCAGCATTTAGATACGACAATCGTGATAATAACATTCTAATGCCAAAACATTTACAATATCGCCTACATAATCTACTAATAGAAAATCTAAGGAGTGATGTGGATGTGGGATAAGGAGATTGTCTTAATCAAAAAGCGAATTAATCAAACGGATGACATCGGGAATCCAATTGAAGAATTCAGTAAACGCAAAGTATTAGCTACTGAAATAAGCGTAACTAATAGCATGTTATTTTATGGTTCTCAATTTGGATATAAGCCAGTATTCGTAGTGCAAGTTAGATGGTTCGAATACGAAAAAGAATCATTCCTTGAATGCGATGGAATCAAGTACGTTATCCGAAGAGCATTCAAGCCAGAAAACGGAGAATTAATGGAATTACAATGCGAAGAATTGGTTGGAAATAAGTATGAGCCATAATCTAGAATCTGAAATCGCAAAAGCTTTATCAAATTTCAATGAAGAAGTCGCTCAAGAAATTGGTGACATAGTTGATGATTTAGCTGATAAAACGGTTGCAAAATTAAAAGGTGCATCTCCAAAACGCACAGGTGATTATGGTGATGACTGGGATAGTAAATTAAATAAGCGTGGCGAACGAGTTATTTATCAACCTAAAGAATATCGAATTGCTCACTTGTTAGAATTCGGACATGCGCGTAGAAATGGTGGACGCAACGTTGGAGCAAAACCACACATTAAAGAAATAGAAAGTGAAGTCATTAAAGAATTTGAATCAGAAATTAGAAGGAGGTTAGGATCCTAAATGATGACATTACAGGAATTATATAAACAGCTTAAGAATCTACAGCTTCCTGTCCAATACTACATGTTTCAGGAAGGGCAAGCTCCTGACCTTCCTTATATCATTTATTATAATCCATCAGAACAACATGAGAATGCAGACAATGCTACGCTTCATATAAGTAAAGATGTGATTATAGAAGTCTATTCAGAATTTAAAGATTTATCATTAGAAGATAAATTGAAAGAACTATTCGACAAAAACAAACTAACTTACACATTCCAAGAAACTTATTTAAAAGATGAAAGAATGTATATGCTAGCATATCAAATATCATTATAAGGAGAGATTTATAAATGGGTGCAGAACAAACACAAACACCAACTAAAGTAGAAAATAAAATCACATTTGGTTTAGAAAATGTTCACTGGAGTAAAGTAACAACACAACCTACTGGAGAAATTCAATATTCTAAACCTGAGAAACTAGCTGGAGCTGTGGAATTAGAATTGAATCCTATCAGCACAGATATTAAATTGAAAGCCGATAACATCGACTATCATGTATCTGAATCCAATGACGGATACACAGGGAAGGTGACATTCTACAATACAACAGAAGCATTTGATGAATATGTTAATGGGCTAGAGAAAAAAGGAGAATTAACTGTTGAAAAAAGTACAGCTCAA
>CALIJD010000139.1 GCA_938017885.1 uncultured Granulicatella sp. | reverse complement strand
GGAATGGGGTAAAAATATCTTGAATAAATTTAATAATCGATAGTACGAATGTACGTTCGTATTTGTAGTGTAGTAGTCGATGATATGTTATAATAAAACAAAACAATTAGGAGGATGAAAGATGAGTAATATTTATGATACAGCAAACCAATTAGAACGTGATTTGCGTGATTTAGCAGAATTCAAAACTGTAAAAGCAAGCTTCGAAGCGATTGAAGCAGATGAAACAGCAAAAGCATTATTCGATGAATTCCGTCAAGTGAATATCGAATTACAACAAAAACAATATTCAGGACAAGAAATTACGGAAGAAGATATTCAAAAAGCTCAAGAATTAGGACAAAAAGTGAGCGAAAATGAATATATCAAAGCGTTGATGGAAGCGGAGCAACGTTTAAATACGATTATGCAAGACATTAACCGTATCATTACAAATCCACTTCAAGAGCTTTATAATGGTAAATAGTTCAATCAAACGGTTTTAATAAGAATCGATCCAAAGCATATTTTCTTTGAACGCACGAAAGACGGTTCAGGAAAATATGCTTTTTTTGAAGAAAAAGAAAGGAGTAACTAGAATGGTTAAATTGATCCATGCATCAGATGTCCATCTGGGGATTACTTATGCAGGCATTGGTAAGAATCATCGTGAAATCGCAAGGGAGTTAAAACAGGCTGCCTTTGATGCTTTTGAAAAAGTTGTAGGTAAAGCCGTTGAAGAAGAAGTGGATGCGCTTGTTTTATCTGGAGATTTATTGGATAGCTCGCGGACCTTTATCAAAGAAAAGTTGTTTCTTCAACAGCATCTGAATCGTCTCGCTCCTTTTGGGATTCCTGTCATTTTGGCACTTGGCAATCATGATGCGGGGACTGCTTATGTATCTGGAGAGCATATTTATACTTTTGGAAGTACTGTTGAAACCATCGAAATAGAGACCAAAAAGGGAGAACGTGTGGCCTTTAGTGGATTTAGTTATGACATTCCAGTTATCCCTAACCGTAAAATACAAGAGTATCCCATCAAGAGTTCACACTATGATGTTCATGTTGGGGTTTTACATGGAGAGGTGACTTCTTCTACTGGGCGCTATGCACCTTTTTCAATTCCTGAATTAAGAGAAAAAAACTATGATTACTGGGCGCTAGGTCATATTCATCAAAGCCAAGAAGTGTCTCAGAACCCATGCGCTTGGTATAGTGGAACAACTCAGGGAGCTGACCGAGCTGAGAGTGGAGAAAAAGGAGCACTTCTAGTCGAAGTGACTTCAGGACG
The DNA here is from genome assembly GCA_938017885.1 of uncultured Granulicatella sp. Classification (GTDB taxonomy): domain Bacteria; phylum Bacillota; class Bacilli; order Lactobacillales; family Aerococcaceae; genus Granulicatella. Next base: position 4,607 of record CALIJD010000139.1, on the reverse strand, counting down.
ACCTCCACAGGTTCGCTTTATTGAGGCGAGTACAATAGATTGGATGGATGTCACAATAAGGATTACAGAAAGTGCTCGTTTGGAAACTGTTCCTTATCTCATTGTAGAGGCTCTGCCAAAAGTAGAAAAACGTAGCCTTATAACCGTCTTTTTACAAATACAAGAGTCACTGTTTACAAGAGATGAGTTACTGCAACTCACGCAAGTAGTGAATTCTTTATTGGAAGAAAGAGGCTCACTTGTGAGTGTAATGAGTATTAGAGAACGAATGATAGAGCCTTTACGCGGTGTCTCTGGAATCTCTTTAGTAGGGGAGAAGGATTCTACCATTTTTGCTGAAATGGAGATTGCAAAGAGTGGGTTTGCGAATCAATGGATGAATGCGTTTCTTCAGCAAGAAGATGTTCAACAAGAGATTCACGAACGTGCGATGCGTTTATTAGAAGCTCGATTTTTAGGAAGGGAGGAAGGTTAATGTATATTTCAAAAATTGAAATTGATCATTTTGGAAAATGGGAACATGAGACATTCACCTTCCATCCGAACTTACAAGTCATTCAAGGGCTGAACGAATCTGGGAAGACGACCATTCGAAGATTTATCGAACAAATGCTCTTTGATTTTAAGCAAAAGAAGAATGGTGTGTATCCTTATCAGCCACTTCATACGAATACGCGAGGCGGGCGAATGTGGATTGAAGATGAAGGACTAGGTTCTCTCATCATTGAACGAACTGCAGTAGGTTCTCAAAAGAAATTAGTGTTAAAATCGGCCGAAACGGGTCAAGCTTTACCAGAGTCCATGCTCGAGCGCATCCTTCACGAATTAACATTGAGTGAGTATCATTCGCTTTTTGGATTTAATGAGGAGGAATTACAACAAAACGTCTTTAGTAATGAAGAAGAAATGCATCGTTTCTTATATAGTCTCAGTGTCATGGGACATAAGGGGGCATATGAAGAGAGTCAAAGGCTACTAAATGATGCGAATAAACTGTATCGCCCTCAAGCGAAAAAACTGGAACTCAATGAGCGAATCGACCGACTCGAGGAATTAACGAATCGGTTGTCGCAAACGAAAAGCGAGAATACACTCTATGAAGGATATCTTCGTACGATAAAAGACCTCCAACAAGAAGAAGAGGAATTGACGACATCACTTTCCAAGACACAAAACAGAATAGATACCTTAGAAGAAAAGCATAGTTATTTTGACGCATTGGAAGAATACAGGGCCATTGAAGGACAGCATGACTTACCAAAAGAATATGATCATTCTAAGGCAGTAGAGGCGAATCATTGCTTACGTTCTTTTGAAAAAGAAATCGAACAAACAAAAGAAGAGTTAAATCGAACAAAAGCTCAAGTTCAAGCTCTAGGTGAAGCTACAGAAGACACAGAACTTGAAGCTCTTTATACAAAAGCTCAAAGTGTGGCTGCTGTTGAAGAACGTGCTTTTGAATTGGAACGTGAGTTGAAGACTCATTCTGGAAATATCGGTGTTCAAAGAGAAGGTGTTCAACCCTTTACAGAGGCTGAACTCGCCAAATTCGATGCAATGCAAAGGGAAACTCAACCTTTAACGTCGATGAGGACGGAAATAATCATTGGACTGATTGGAATTATCGTGATGATTATTGTTGGATTTCTAACCAATCAAGTACTAGTAAGTGTGATCATTGCTTCAGTTCTTGGAATGGTAGGAGGTTTCTTTTTACAAAAAAACGGACAGGTGATTTCTCCAAAGGGCAAAAAAGAGAGTGAAAATGTTCAACAGTTCCTCTCGTATAAAGGCATTGAAGTGACCTTGGAAGAAGCAAAACGTTTTATTAGTCGAAACGAAGGACGTAGTGTCAATGATTTCTTACAAAAGAAGGAACAGTGGATTCAGTTGAAAGAAAGACTTTTAGCATTTAAAGAAGAAACTCAAGACTTCTGGAAAAATGAACAAATCACTTCACCGGCAACCATCAATCAACAACTAGGAATCATTCGTGAGACATGGATGACTTCTCAAAAAAGAGTGGCCAAAACGGAACAACTCCAAGAAAGTATCCAGAAGAGAGAGCAACATTTAGCGCAATTAGAACAAGATGCAACAGAAGTAAGAGAGGAATTGCTAAATAGCTTGCGTCCTCTTGGCATTACAACGATAGAAGCCTTTAGAAGTCACCTGGCAACTCTGGACCATCGAGTAGCCTTGTCACAAAAAAGAGCCTATATTGAAAAGCAAGTCGCTATTTTCTCGAGTGATGAAAAAGAAAGCTTGCATCGTGAAACGCTTGAAGAAGAACTTCAAGACGAGGTTTTCACGAAGGCGCAGTTGGAAAGTAGACGTAAAGAAGTCAGAGACCAACTAGTAAGTCTCCAAACAAAGGCGGAACTATTGGAAGAAGATGAGCAGGTAGAAGATCTTCAAATGGAAGCGGACTTTGAACGATTCGAAGCTCAGGAAGCGATGAAGGATTGGGCAACTCAAGTGTATGCTGCAAAATGGATCTTAAAGCAACTAGATGAAAAAGTTCCGACGAAAGTTCCTTTGATTGTAGAGGAAGCGAGTCGAATTTTTAGCCGATTAACGAGGGGACAATATAAGAAGATTCATTTGAGCGATACACAGGTGAAAGTACAACAGGAAAATGGTCAGTGGATGGAAGCTTTCTATCTTTCAAAAGGGGCATTGGACCAATTATATATTGCAATTCGTTTTGCTTTTATTTTCCAATTAGCTAAGAAAATGAAAATCCCAGTACTGATTGACGATGGATTCGTAAACTTTGATAGAGAACGGCTATCGATTATGATAGAATTAATGGAAGAGCTATCTCGTGTAACACAAGTATTTTACTTTACTACGGAAGTTCCTACAGAAATTTCAAAAGAGAACATTCTAAAGTTGAGCTAAAGAGAAAGAGGGTAAATTATGACAAAGAAATTGTATGAATATAATGTAGATGAGAGCTTTGAGATTTTCCTACTCATTAAATCTGCGGATGTACGAATGGCGAAAAATGGGAAACCTTTTATCGCTTTTACCTTCCAAGATCAGTCTGGTCAAATGGATGGAAAGTACTGGTCAGCAACTTCTGAAGATATTGAGAAATATGTTCCAGGGAAAGTAGTTCTTTTAAACGGAAAACGGGAACTATATAATAATTCTCCTCAAGTCAAAATTGTGAGTCTTCGTCTAACGGATGCATCAAAAGGAGAACCGACTTCTGCGAGTTACTTTGTAGAACACGCTCCGATGACCAAACAAGAAATGGAAGAAGAATTCAATCAATTAATGTTTGAAATTACAAATCCGTATTTCAGAAGAATTGTCCATAATATTCTAGGGAAATATCAAGAAGCCTTTTTTGAATATCCGGCAGCTAAACGTCATCATCACGCCTTCGTTGGAGGGTTGAGTTACCATACATTATCCATGTTGCGTTTAGCTAAATCGATTGCAAACCAATATCCTCAAATCAATCGTTCATTATTATTTGCGGGTGTTATTATTCATGATATTGGTAAAACCATGGAACTATCAGGGGCCATTGGAACAGAGTATACCTTGAAAGGGAACTTACTCGGACATATCGTGATTATGGATGAAGAGATTACAAAAGCTTGCGAAGAACTAGGGATTGATGAAAATCATGAAGAAGTTCTCTTGTTAAAACATTTAGTGTTAGCGCATCACGGGAAGTTAGAATACGGATCGCCAGTTCGACCACAGCTACTTGAAGCTGAGGTATTGCACCATATCGACCTATTAGATGCGACGATTACGATGATGTCGAATGCACTGGATAAAACAGAACCTGGCGCATTTTCAGAACGCGTCTTTGGTTTAGATAACCGTTCATTTTATAAACCAACGATTCATGAGTAAGAATAAAAGTTTGATAGTATGGGTAAAGTGATAACTCATCAATTTTACCTTCAATACTCCTATTGACATTCATTTAATCGAGGTGTGAAATGAAAATATTGGGTTCAAAAAGATTATTTAAATTAATTTTACAGTTTGCGGTAGGCCTTGTATTACTGGGTATTCTATGGATTTTGTTTAGTTTTACTCGTCCAAAATATAATGATGATGCTTTGTTTTCTTATGAAATCATCAATCAATCAAATCAGAATATTGAAGAATTGATTATTGGTGAATATTCTGGGAACGATATTAACTCTCCAGAGGATCGAGTGTATTTAAAAAATCTAGCAGCTAATTCTAGAACAAAAGGAGCAGTAGACATTTCTAAATCAGAAAGAAGTGTTTCTCCATTCTATTTAGATTATGTATATCAAGGGAAAAGGAAAACATTGCTAAAAACGGTATCGGTTGAAACTAGGCCAAAAGGACTTCATATCACTATTACTATTAAGGATGTAGATAACGAGGGTTACATGACGGGGACTACCGAAATCAATTCATTTATTTTTGAAAAACGGGAATTTACCCCAGAAAGTATAAAAAGAGCGGAAAAAGCAAATAGCACACCATAAAAAAATAGTTAGAGTGGAATTAAAAGGAATTAAGCTAATCTAAGGCTTAGTTCCTTTTTAATTTTATAACCTTTTATTCTTTAATATTTGTAGAAGGACTCGGGATTTCTACAG
>CALIJD010000138.1 GCA_938017885.1 uncultured Granulicatella sp. | reverse complement strand
CCTGCTATTGGTTATTTTAAAACGGAAGAGAAAACATTTGAACTTCTTGCTGATGGTCAAACAATCGAAGTGGAAGCAAATCTTTCTACAGAAGAATATCCAGAATTAGTAGATTTTACTGAAGAAACTCAATATAAAACTCTAGCGAAACAATTAGAAAAAGTTTCTAGTAGTATTATTCGAGAGATAAAAGAAATTCAATATCCAAACGATATTAAAAATCACCAAAAAATTTATTTGAAGATGAAAGATGGAAATCGAGTCATCGGAAATTTGAAGGATATTGGGGATAAATTAGTGTATTATCCTTCAATTGCAAAACAGTTGAATGGTAAAAAAGGAACCGTTGATATGGAAGTAGGAATATACTTTACACCGGATACAACGATTCGATAAAAAAGTCTTAAAACTCGCTCATATGTTTTTTGTAGTGAACGTAATTGTGTTAAACTATAAGGAGTATCATTAACAAAATTAACATTAAAAAATGAATTATGAATAATCGTATAGGAGGTTTCAATAAACGTGAAAAATCAGGGAATTTATGTGAGTTTAGATATTGGAACCACTTCAATAAAAGTTGTAGTAGCTGAGTATGTCAGAGGACAATTAAATATTATTGGAGTCGGCAATGAAAAATCAGAAGGATTGAGCCGTGGAGTCATCGTAGATATTGATGAAACAGTTGAATCGATTCGAAAAGCAGTACGACAAGCAGAACAAAAATCAAATATCCAAATCAAGGACGTTATCGTTGGAATTCCAAGTAATCAAATTTCAATCGAACCTTGTCATGGAATGATTGCCGTATCAAGTGAAAATAGAGAAATTACAGATGTGGATGTATACAATGTGATTTCTGCTGCAAAAGTTCGTTCAGTTGCACCTGAACGCGAAATTATTTCTGTTATTCCAGAAGAGTTCATCGTAGATGGATTTGACGGGATTAAAGATCCTCGTGGAATGATTGGTGTTCGATTAGAATTGTTTGCGAGCATGATTACTGGACCTAAGACGATTGTTCATAATATTAAACGTTGTATTGACAAAGCTGGATTAAATATCGAAGAAATGGTGATTCAACCATTAGCGATTAGTCAAGTAGCATTAACTCCAGGTGAAAGAGAATTTGGAACAATTTTAATTGACATGGGTGGAGGACAAACTAGTGCTTCTGTTATGCATGATAATCAGTTAAAATTCTCATTTGTGGATCAAGAGGGTGGAGATTTCGTATCAAAAGACATCTCAATCATCTTGAATGCAAGCTTTGAAAATGCTGAACGCATTAAACGTGAATATGGATATGCAATCTCATCAGAAACGAGTGCAGATGAATTCTTCCCAGTTGAGACGATTGGAAAGAAAGATCCGATAAAAGTAGATGAACATTACTTATCAGAAATTATTGAAGCTCGTGTCGTTCAAACTTTTGAAACGGTAAAACGTGCTCTAGACCAAGTGGAAGCATTAAAACTTCCAGGAGGAATCGTGTTAACGGGTGGAGCTTCTTCACTTGCAGGGGTTCAAGAGTTAGCACAAGAAATTTTTGGAGTACAAGTGAAAACTTATATTCCTGAGCAAATGGGAATGAGAAATCCTATTTATGCAACTAGTATGGGGTTAATTCAATATGCTGCAAGCTTAGATGATGTTCACCGTATTGCACAAAAAGGAAAACCTGGTGTAGAACAACGTCCAGTACAAAGCACTCCAAAAAGTGCACCTGTACAAGTTCAACCAACAGCTCCAGTTCAACAACCTCAAGATGTAGAACAAGAAGCAAGCGGTGAAGAACAAGGGTTTGGAGCAAAAGTGAAGAACTTCTTTAAAATGTTTATTGACGAAAATTAAGAAGAAACCAAGGAGGAAATAAAATGGATTTCGAATTCGATACAAATTTAGATGGCGCAGTCATTAAAGTCATTGGTGTTGGTGGTGCTGGTAACAACGCTGTTAACCGCATGATCGCAGAAGGAGTACAAGGTGTAGAGTTCATCGTAGCAAACACTGATACTCAAGCTTTAAGAAATTCAGAAGCTGAAACTAAAATTCAATTAGGACCAAAATTAACGAAAGGTTTAGGTGCTGGATCATTACCTGATATCGGTCTAAAAGCTGCAGAAGAAAGTGAAGAACAAATTCGTGAAGCTTTAGTTGGAGCAGACTTAATTTTCGTTACTGCTGGTATGGGTGGTGGTACTGGTACAGGTGCTGCACCAGTTGTTGCTCGTATTGCAAAAGAATTAGGCGCATTAACAGTGGGTGTTGTTACACGTCCATTTAGCTTCGAAGGACCAAAACGTGGTCGTTTCGCCGCAGAAGGTGTTGCACAATTAAAAGCAAACGTAGATACATTAGTAACGATTTCAAATAACCGCTTATTAGAAATTGTTGATAAAAAGACTCCTATGTTAGAAGCTTTCCGTGAAGCTGATAATGTATTACGTCAAGGGGTACAAGGAATCTCTGATTTAATCACTGCACCTGGTTACGTTAACTTGGACTTCGCTGATGTGAAGACAGTGATGAAAGATCAAGGTTCAGCATTGATGGGGATTGGTGTTGCTAGCGGTGAAAACCGTACGGCAGAAGCTACGAAGAAAGCTATTTCTTCACCATTATTAGAAGTATCTATCGATGGAGCAGAACAAATCCTATTAAACATCACTGGTGGTGCAGACTTAACATTATTTGAAGCACAAGACGCTTCAGATATCGTTGCAGCAGCTTCAACAAGTGAAGTAAACATTATTTTCGGTACTTCAATCAATGAAAACTTAGGAGATGAAGTCATTGTTACTGTTATCGCAACAGGAATTGACGAGGAGCGTAAACACGAAAAAAAGTCAGTAACTCGCGCTAACCGTTCTCCATTTACAAGCAGTACTTCAACTCGTAAAGATTTAGGGAATAACCCTCAAACTTTCCAAGAAAAACAAGTACCTTCAAAACCACAAGTTGTAGAAGAAAAGAAAGCAGAAAAAGACTTGTTTGGTGACTGGGATATCCGTCGTGAAACTACAGTGCGTGATACTTCTTCATCAACTGATGCAGATTCACCATTTGCGCAAAGCAATTTTGTAGAAGCTCCTTCTGAGCCAAAACAAGCTGAAAATGATGGATTAGATACTCCGCCATTTTTCAGAAAAAGAAATAGAAATTAATGAGTATCATTAAACAGAATGTAAGTCGTATTATGAACTTGGTTGCATTTTCTTGTAACCAAGTTCATAGACTATCTACGGAAATTTGTCCTATTGTTGTGACAAAAAATCGATCTCAAGAAGAAGTTCAAGAGATGTATGATTTGGGTTTTCGACATTTTGCGGAGAATCGTGTTGAAAAACTACTTGAACGGCAGGAACAATTTCCCCAAGAGGATATTTTCTGGCATTTAATCGGTCCTTTGCAAAAGCGGAAAGTAAAACAAGTTATTAATCACATTGATTTATTTCATGCTCTCGATAGACTCTCTATTATGAATGAGATTAATAAACGACTCGAGCAACCTTTGGACTGTCTGTTAGAAATAAATGTTTCTGGTGAAGAAACGAAACATGGTTTTTCACCTGAAGAGGCTTTTGGCGCATATAAAGAGAGTAAACAGTATGAAAAAATTCATGTTGTTGGGCTAATGACGATGGCGCCTTTTGAAGCAAGCGATGAAGAAATTCGCTTCTTTTTTTCGCGTTTAGCACAACTAGCTAAAAAGATCGAAGAAAAGGAAAAATTATCACAACCGCTCCAGTTAAGTATGGGGATGAGTGGAGATTTTCCAATCGCTATCCAGTGTGGCGCAACATATATTCGAATTGGCACAAGCTGGTTTGAAACGGAGGAAGAATAATGGGATTCATGAATCGTGTCAAAAACTTTTTAAGTCCTGAAGATGATTACTATGAAGAAGATGATCAATTTGAATATGTGGAAGAGACTGAGGATAATACTCAGACTCCACTTCGTTCTAAATCGAACGCTTCGAATGTCGTTCCTTTCCAAAGTCCAGGAGTAAAGAAAACATCTAAAATTTATGTGATGGAGCCTAGCGTATATTCTGAAGCAGAACGCATAGCAGATGCTCTCTTAAAAGGGGAAGCAGTACTCATCAACTTTAAACGGATGGAACCAAAAGATGCAAAACGTGTCATTGATTTTGTAGTAGGAGTGGCGTATGCTATTAATGGTGATGTTCAAAAAGTAAGAGATGAAATTTTTATCTGCTCACCGGCGAATTTTCAAGTACAAGGAAACTTTGACGAGGAAGCAGGAGATGCTTTTCGACGTCCGGAGTTTTAGAGGAGAATGATGATGGCAAGTGTACTAATCGAATGGTCTACTTTTATTGCGACAGTTTTTACATTATTTTTAATTGTATATGGGTTAAATATTTATTGGAATCTGTATCTTCCGATGTTTATTGAAGAATTGCTAGATAAAGTATGTAGACCTTTTGTAAGTCTTTTTAAAGATGTAAGAATTGGAAATTATAGTTTAGCATTGGTGACCGCAATGGTCGTTGTATTTTTTATCAATTTAGTGTTTGTTAGTTTAATACGTTTGATTTTATAACAAGGTGAAGGATTATGAGCAATGGAGTTGAGCAACACTTTAGAAAAGAGGAAATCTCTTTTCTAAAGCAAGTTGAAGAATGGGTAGAAGAAGTACGTTTGCAGTACGCGCCTGTATTGACGAATTATCTTGATCCGCGCCAACAGTTTATTGTGGAGGCGATTGTCGGTCAGTATGATGATGTTCGTTATTTCTTTGATGGCGGGTATATTGATGCTGAACGGAAACGTTGTATGATTTGTCCGGATTATTATGAACCTACTTTTGAGGATTTCGAAAATGCTCTATTTCATATTCAATATCCGAAGAAATTCGCTACACTGGGGCATGGTAAGGTTCTTGGGTCACTGATGAGTCTTGGATTTGACCGTAGTCTGATTGGCGATATTATTTCTAACGGAGAAGATTGGCAATTATTCTGTGCTCAAAATATGAAAGAATATATCAAACAACAGCTAGAAAAAATTGGGAAAGTTGCTGTTCGACTGGAAGAAGTCGACTATACGAAATTAATAGTACCAGTGGATCATTGGACAGTTATTCAAACGGTAGTGAGTTCTCTTCGTTTAGATACAGTGATTGCTTCAGTTTTTAATGTATCTAGACAACGTTCCAAAGAAATGATTGAAAGTGGAAAAGTAAAGGTGAATTGGACAGAAGAGAATCGCCCGGACTTTATGCTGGAAATTTTAGATATTGTATCCATTCGCGGATATGGACGCCTTCAAATTCAAAAAATTGAAGGACGAACAAAAAAAGATAGAATTAAAATCGAACTTGGTCTATTAGAAAAAAATAAAAAATAAAGGGGAGTTATTCATGTCAATTACACCAAACGATATTCATAACAAAGATTTTTCAACAAAATTCAAAGGCTTCGATCCAGAAGAAGTTAATGACTTTTTGGATGAAGTCAAAAAAGAATTAGAACATTTAATTCGTGAAAATAAAGATTTAGAAAAACGCGTGAAATTTAATGAAGAAAAAGTAGAATACTTTACTTCTATTCAAGAAACTTTGAATAAATCTATTATCGTAGCTCAAGAAGCAGCAGACAGACTACGTGAAAATGCGCGTAAAGATGCGGAAATCATTATTTTCGAAGCAGAAAAAACAGCTGAAGAATTATTAAAAGAGGCAGCTGAAAAAGCGACTCAAATTAATCGTGAAACAGACGCAATTAAGAAGGAAACACGTATTTTCCGTCAACGTCTTCAAATCTTAAGTCAAACACAATTAGAAATGATTAAAAATGAAGAGTGGGATATGGTGTTAAATACACCTTCACAAATTGAAGTGACACCACCGACAATTGATTCAATTATCGAAAAACGTGCTAAAAGAACTGAGCATCTTACTGAAGAAGAACAACAATAATCAATTTAGAAGGGGACCAAAAGGAGGTCTCCTTTTTCGATAGAAAGAGGGAAAGCAATGGAAATTAGTTTTAGTGAAACAGCTAAAGATAAACTATTAAAATTGATCAATGAAAAAGGATTAAAGGATGTTTTTTTCGTTATGGATTATGCTGATGGAGATAGTCCTTTCTACGACGAAGGCGGAGGGTGTCATTGCCAAGTCAATGAAAAGTATCATTTAGTCATTTTAAAAAAAGAAGAGGAGTCTACTTTACATCGTAAGTTCGACAAGTTATTAGAGACTAATTTTGGAAAAGTTTATGTTTCTAGTCATTATGAAATGATGTTTGATCAAAAAAATGTAGTCGATTATAGTGTTGATAAATATGGATTCTACTTAAAAAGTGAGGCAGGAATCTTATCCATGAGACTCAATATTGATTTTATAGAGTAAAAAAGATGAGCATTTGCTCATCTTTTTTGTATTTAAGGATTTCTTTACTTAAAAATGCTTGTGCCTTCATTGAATACATAGTATACTAACTTTGTTCACGAAAACAAAAGAGGTGAATTTTATGAACAAAGTTAATTTAGATTTATTGAAATTAATCAAAAAGAACGCTATTCATAATCAACGAGAATTAGCAGATTTATCAGGATATTCTCTTGGACTGGTGAATCGTGAAATTAAAAAATTAAGAGAATTAAAGCTAGTCGATGAAGAATTTCGAATGACTAGTAAGGCAAAAACGTTATTCAAAAAAAATAAACCTAAAAATGCAGTAATCTTGGCAGCTGGCTTTGGGATGCGAATGGTTCCCATCAATACAGAAACGCCAAAAGGACTTCTA